>JAFAFF010000286.1 GCA_023423605.1 Pseudomonadota bacterium | reverse complement strand
GAGCTCGGGGACAGGGGTGCCGACCTCGGCCTGCTTGAGCACGGCGATGATCTGGCTGTCGGTGAATCGTGACTTCTTCATGGGATCTCCTCGGGGTTAGATTACGAGAAAATTCCACTTATGGCTGTGGCTAACCTGCGGGGGGATTACCCAGGGACTCCATTTCCCCTTGATTCATTGGTTCCCCCCTTTTGAACCCTTCGCCTAGCTGAGTATCGACCACACGACTCGGGCGATCTGTCTGGCAATCAAGGGCGGAACTGCATTTCCGACCTGTACAAATTGTTGAGTCCTATTGCCGAGGAAAACGTAGTCGTCCGGGAACGACTGCAACCGAGCGGCCTCTCTGACAGTGAGACTTCGGCATTGGCGAGGATCCCAATGGATGAACGCGTGACCATCTCTCGAAAGGTGGCTGGTTACCGTGTTTGAAGGCTTGCCCTTGAGCTGAACGCGGAAGCGATCCGAGAACGAACCAC
Source organism: Pseudomonadota bacterium (assembly GCA_023423605.1). Lineage (GTDB taxonomy): Bacteria > Pseudomonadota > Gammaproteobacteria > Xanthomonadales > Xanthomonadaceae > Stenotrophomonas. Next base: position 13,566 of record JAFAFF010000286.1, on the reverse strand, counting down.
TTTCCCAGTTCAAGTGATCAGGCGCGAGCTTCTTTGGGAAGTCACGGCTGGTCGGTGATCTGTCGTGCTCGCGCGCGAACACTGCGCAGAAGAGGTAGCGCCCGAGGTCGGATTTCATGTGGCCCCGAGTCTCATGGTTGAGCACGGAATGCTGCGAGTCGCTCCGGAGCCGCTGTACATAGGGATTGCTGTCCTGGGTGTACTTGGTGGATCCGCGCGGAAGGCCCGCAGAGGGAACAATCGAGCTGAGTTTCTCGATCAGCTCTGGATGGGATTTGCCCAGAATTCGGACCAGGCGATCCCTCTCCGATTCCATGGCCTTCCGCCATTCTTCGGGATCGTCCTGTTTGCGGCTCAGCCCGCTTCTCAGCCTGGGAAGCCCCTCGAGGGCCTTCTTCACACTGACTGGCTCTGCGGCATTTAGGCCGGGCAGGTCCTCAATTCCATCGGGAAGGAGATCTTCCCGGACACCCATGATGATGACCCGATGTCTCGCCTGTGGAACTCCGTGGTTCTCACACTTGATGATGAACGCAGAAGGATCTTCCGCGACGAGTTCGCTGGTTCGCTTCTGATTCGCTTCAACGTGGATAGGAAGAAGCACGTAGCGAAACCCGTTCTTTCCTTCTTTCTTTTCCCTCTTCAGAGCAGCAGCAGGGTCGGACAGATCGCGCATGATTGCAGCGAACATTTCCTTGTTGCCCACTTTGGAGGTGAGAATTCCCTTGACGTTCTCCATGATGAAGACGGCAGGGGAGTACTCGTCAAGAAGACCCAAGTACTGCTTGTAAAGGAAATGTTTCTTGTCTCCCTTTGAGGAGAACCCCTCCACATGTCGCTGGCGGGCCCGACCTACGAGCGAGTACGCCTGACACGGAGGGCCTCCGATGAGGATCATCTTCTCGTACTGATCCTTGACCTCGTTGATCCTTGAATAGAGGGCGCCATTGTCCTTCTCTTCTCCAAGGGTGAGGTTGAGTGCCTCGCGCTCTGCTTCGGACCACAAGTTGCTCCATCGACCGCCTCCGAAATGTGCGGCCGGAGGCAGGGCCTCGCCCTTCGCAACTTGATCAAGATAGTCGTAGTACTCTCGTGGCACATGGCCTTCCTGCCGGATGAGCAGGCGATAGAAGGCCCTGAGGCGGAGAGTCGAATGCGCAGACTTCTCCATTTCAGCGGATACCGCGAGTTCGAAGGGGTATTTGGCATCTTCGTCGGGCTTGAAGCTGCTGAATCCCTCGCCGAGGCCTCCGGGGCCGGCAAAGATGTCAATTACACCGATGGGCTTGCGTACTGCGGTCAAGACGGAGTCTCTGCTAGATGGTTGATGTGATGAGTTCGGCTGTTCGATCAGCACTGATGTCGAGAATCAGGGCCAAGAACACCAAGCCGGAGATCATGGTCCGGAGACAGCTGTGGGCGCGCGGCTTCCGGTTTCGCCTTCACGGGAAGGGGCTGGCAGGAAAGCCTGACCTTTTGCTCCCGAAATGGAGGGCAGTGGTGTTCGTACATGGCTGTTTTTGGCATCGCCATGAAGGTTGCCCACTCTTCAGGCTGCCGAAGACAAGAACGGAGTTCTGGGACGCAAAGCTCACTGCCAATCGTCAGCGGGATCTGGCCGCTGTTGAAGAGCTCTTGCGTCTGGGCTGGCGCGTCGCAGTGGTATGGGAGTGCGCGATCCGGCTGGACCCGGCAGCCACGACCGACCAGCTTGCGGAATGGATTTCCGATCATCGGACGAGAATCGAACTCCAGGCCAGCGAAGGCACGGTAATCGGAGGAAGCCTGGATGGCCGGCCATCGTGAAGAGTCCATCTGCACGCGATCATTCCCTTGTTCATTTTCGCGTTTAGAGAGGGTAGCCACCCTTGCCTTGGCTCAAAGTGCCTACCCAAACCTGTCTGCGACAGGGTTCAGCGCTCCATTCTGAAGGATTGAGCCGCGCCCCCCGACGCCTGACGGAATCATACCAGGGAAGTGCCTTCTATCGTTGCTCCTTTAGTCTCGACGCGTGGCCACAGGTCCCTCTGCCGGAGCCAGGCTTGGAATGCCCCCGGCGGTGGCTTGAAGGCTCAAGAGAGCCGCACCTGGAGCCTCCCGTTACTTCGCTCGCCTCCCTACCATCAATTTACTTTTGGGTGATCGGCTCGCTGTGACATAGGGGAATCTCGCTGGCTGGCACAAATGCGGAAGCGCTTGCCTCAATCGCTTTCTCGCTAATTGGTCCACGGCATACAGAGTCGGCCCGGCGACGACGGCATTGCCACGGGGTATGTCGGCCCCCGCAAGGCGCCACCTTCCTGACTGCAGCAATCCCGTCCAACTCAACGCGCACTTTCAGCGAGCCGGCGCATTGGCCAGAGACATAAAGCCGCGGGGGCGCCACGTTGGCCACAGGCTACGTGCTGCGAACCACTTGGCCCGGGCAGCCGGCGTGGTTGAACAAGGCCGTACCGCCACCCTCACCCATGCTTCCGAGCGGCATCCAACCCACTCTGCAGCCTCGCCTGCGAAGCCCCCGCCTGTTGTGACGGATGGTCCCAATGCAGTGGGCTCCGCAGCACTGCGACATACAGCAGCGAAAGCACACCCATCCCTGCCGCTGCGCCGAGGACTGTCCTGCGAACCGTGGCCCACTCAGGCGCACAGTTGCAGATGTTTCCAGGACGTAGGGCAGGCTGGTCGGTGGGCTTACAGGCAGCGGCTGGACGCTCGGCCTGACGGACAGGCGCGGGCGCAGACCGCACGTGTGTGGGTAGCAGCGGCCGTTGGTGTACAGGAACAATCGGCGACATGTGGGGTCCTCCGGAGGCGAGGTGAATGGTCGTCCCGAAGCCTCCGGCGCAGTCAGCCTGGCTGCATTGATTCAAGTCTTTCAACTGACAGGGCCACATGACGTCGCCGCCACATCTGGTATCGAATCCGAGCGATGGCGCCTGCGCTTCGCGCAGTCATTTCAAAGCATCCATCCGGCGGGGAATGCCATGGTATCGCTGCCCAGAACCGGCCAAATCCTGCAGACTAGCGGGAACTGCTCGTCCACCAATCCACCCGATCAAGGTCGTAATCCAGCGCAAAAGCGAACGCCGCCTCCTCGGGGGAAAGGTCCGCGTAGGGCGCCAGCATGATCTCGTCGGCGCCGATATCGGTAAGTGTGACGCCGAAGTACCTGCGGAGTGTCCTGTCGAAACACGAGCGCCATGGGTCGGGGCCGTGGTTTGTCCTGAGCATCAACACTCTCCTTCGCAGTGCTCTGCGTAGCCGCGTCATCATCGCCATCCATCAGTGCGCGCCATCCAGCGTCTTTAGCGTGGTGTCCGCCAGTCCGCGCCCGGCGGCGAGCAGCCCCTCCACCAGATGCGGCGCGAGCATCGTTTCGCCCTGCTCATCGGGCACATCCATGTGCGCCGCCTGCAGGATTTCCAGAATGGCACTCAGGCTCTGCAGTGTGCGGCGGACCACGATGGATTCCTTTCGCCAGCGCTGGAAAGCCTCGCCTGACAGTTCCGCTGAAGTGCCGTCGCCTTCGTCAGCACCCGCCAGCGTGAGCTGTGCCTGAAATGAAGGCGTCTCTTCGCGATGCTGGCGTTGCAGCAGGAGCTCAAGCTTCTGCAGAAAGGAGGCGGGCAGATCGCGGACGTCGTCGCCGATCAATGCGTACAGACGCTTGCCGCCCAGGGTGTCGTGCTGCATCAATGAACCTCGCATGGGTAAGGCCACCTGCGCCAGGGCGCGAGGTGGCGGGCGATGCGGGTTGGCGTACCGGAAGAGACACGCAAAAGAACCGGCGGATCGAGGAGATCCCCGCGCATCGCCCGCCATGTAACCGGCAGGACAATGCATTCTCCGCCGTGCCCACGGGGGCAGAACAGAGTTCAATGCGTGCTCTATACAGGACGCCAATCCCGGCCGGTGATCTTCGCCACCTGGCCCGATCATCCTGCATATCCCCAAGCACCTGTGTACATGAGGAAAACTGCGGACCATCAATAGGAACTGACGCACGTCGCGCGCGCCGCGTGCGTCGCCAACCGCCGCCAAAACACAGGGCGGGATTTACAGGAAAACACCATGCCCGTGATGCGTACACAGGCCGCAGACGTCAGCGCTTCTTCTCCGCGCCAGTGCCCGATGTGTCCGCCGCGTCCCTTTCAGGACGCCATGCCCTGCCGGAAAAACGCCACCAGACCCTCCGGGCCTTCGTCACCAGACACCACGTGGGTGATCTCTTCCGCGCTCCGCGCTTCGGCAATGCTTCGCGGGAACAGGTCGCGTTCGTAGACAGACAGCGCGGCCTCGGCGTCTCCCGCATGATGCGCAATCGCTTCAGCCAGTTCGGCACCATCCCACATGGCAAGGTTGGCGCCTTCGCCGGATGGCGGCATCAGATGCGCTGCGTCGCCCACCAGGGTCACGCCGGGGGTGCGCGTCCAGTGGTGATCCACGGGAAGGGAATGGATGGGCCGCAGTACCGGTGCGGTCTGTGCATCGGTGATGAGTGCGGTCAACGCCGGCGCCCATCCGGCGAAGGCACCGGCCACCTCGGCACGCAGCGCAGCCGGTTCGGCGGTTGCCATGGCGTCCACCCATGCGGCAGGCCTGCGCAGGTGGACATAGGTGTGCAGCACGCTGTCCGGCTCGCGGTGCGCCAGAATGCCTTTTCCGCGTGCCACGGCGAACATCGCACCGGTACCTACTGCCTGTGCGCTGGCCGGGTGCGCGGCATCGCAGTCGTGCAGATACGTTTCAACGAACGTCAGGCCGGTGTAGGCCGGCGTGGCCGTGGACAGCAGCGGGCGCACCTTCGACCACGCACCGTCCGCGCCCACCAGCAGACCGGTGTCCACATGAGCGCCGTCGGTGAAATGCAGACGGTGCCGGCCATCGCCCAGCGCGTCTACCGCGGCCAGTTTGTGCCCCCAGCGCACGGTACCCGGCGGCAACGATTCCAGCAGGATGCGCCGCAGCTCGCCACGCCGCACTTCCGGCCGGCCACCGCGGCCATCGTCGCCCTCTTCGAACAGCACGCGGCCATCGGCCGCCAGCACCCGCGTGGCCTGCCCGCCGGGATGGATGAGGGACTGGAAGGCGTCGAACAGCCCGGCAGCACGCAGCGCACGCTGGCCGTTGTGTTCGTGGATGTCCAGCATGCCGCCCTGCGACCTTGCCGCCGCCGACGCTTCAGCTTCGTAGACGGTTGCGGCAATGCCGTGCATGTGCAGCACGCGCGCAAGGGTGAGACCGCCCAGTCCGGCGCCAATGATGGCGATATCTGCGTGCATGGTGCCCTTCAGTCGTTAATGGAATGATGTTCCATAGTATTGGAACGACATTCCATGCATGTCAAGATAGCCGGATGGAAAAGAAGGACCGGCGTCAGAAAGGTGAAAACCCGTTGTCACGCGAGCGCGTCGTTGGCGAGGCGATCGCGCTGCTGGATGCGCGCGGCGAGGGCGGCCTGACGTTCCGGGCGCTGTCCGAGCGGCTGGCGACCGGCGCGGGCGCCATCTACTGGCACATCGCCGACAAGAGCGATCTGCTTACCGCCGCGTGCGATGCGGTCATCGCCGAGGCGCTGGCCACCACGGCCGCCATTGCGCCGCCGGAACAGGCGCTGCGGGCGATCGCAGCGGCGCTGTTCGACACGCTGGATGCGCATCCGTGGGCGGGCACCGCGCTGGCGCGCGCGCCAGGACAGCTACCCGCTGTGCGGATACTGGAGGCACTGGGCCAGCCCTTGGTGAGGCTGGGCGTGGCGGAGGCGGCGCGCTGGCCCACCGCGTCCGCGCTGCTGGGCTATGTGCTGGGCGTGGGTGCCCAGAACGCCGCCAACGCCGAGCTTGCGCAGCGACAGGGCCTGGACCGCACGCGCGTGCTGAACGAGGTGGCAGAAACCTGGGCAGCACTTGATGCGCAGGCATATCCGTTCACCTGCAGCGTTGCGGCACGCTTTGCCGACCACGATGACCGCGAGGATTTCCTGGCCGGTGTGGACCTGCTGTTGGATGGCATCCGCGCGCGCGTTGGCAGGTAGCAGGCCTGAACGACGACACACCGATGCCAATGGGAGCCAGCGCTATCGCGCTGCGTTCTGGGCACGGGGGCCCTGAGAGCAACGGCGTCGCAGGTGCGCGGCCTCGCTCGTGCGCCGTACACGCAGGCCGGCCCCTTATCCTGCTTCATCAGCCTCAAGCCAACGTGCCAGCATCTCTCCCAGCACCTCCGTGGGCTCACCCGGCGCCAGCACATGCACGCCTACCCGATGGCGCTGCTGGAAGCCGGTGTCTTCCAGCCAAGCGGCGCCTCCACCGCGCGGAATCAGCAGCAGCGTGCATACCGGACGCTCGCCATCCCAGCGCAGCGCATCCTGGTAGAGATGTGCCGAGCGCATGGAATCGAGCACGTACGGGCGATCAGTGCGGTACTTGGCGTCGAGCACCAGCAGACGTCGTTCGCCCTGCCTTTCCGCCGTGATGATGATGTCCGGCTTCAGCTCCATCGAAATGCTGCGTAATCCTGCCTCACCCTTTCCGCCGCTGCGGAAAGTCCGTTGCAGGCAGGCCTCGACACGGTGGCCGGGCGCCCTGCCCACGAACCGTATGATGTCGGCCCTGCTGTGCGCATGGCGTTTCCACGAAAGGTCAGGGTAGCGGGCCTGCAGGGTGGAAAGCACCTGCACGAAGCACCAACGCTCGTATATTTCCCAGGTGGGACTCAACCACAGCTGCTCGTCGCGACTATCGCCTGCCACGCCGGCACGCAGCGCGGACCAGCCGAGGCGGTAGGCACGGGCATAGGCAGGATGCGCGGAAATGGCGTTCAGTCCGGCGGCACTGACCTCCGGACGGGACACGTCTGCGTAGGGACTCACCCGGGCCATCGTGCGCAGGCGTGCCGCCAGGTGATCCAGGAACGCCAGCCTGCGTTCCATGCGCTGCTCCAGGGGCGTGCGCGCGCCGGGATCGCGTTCGGCCGCATGCATCTTCCGCAGTGCTTCGGCGACGGCTCCGCAGCGGATTCGCGCCGTGCGCAGTACCGCCGCCATGGCGCGGTTGGCGGGGTTGTCGGTATCTTCAAAGGGATGGCTTACGTCAACGCGTGGCAGTGGATGACCTGTAGAAGCGGCACTGTCACCCAGCAGAGCGGCGGTATCCGGGCGCGACATCAGACGCCGTGCAGAGGCAGCATCGATGCGCCGCACGCGATGGAACGGCACGTGTTCGCGGCTGTGGCGCAGGCGGGTGAGGGGACGGCGGGCCACGTCACGCAGGGCGTCCAGCAGGCCGTCGCCATGACGCCGAAGGCGTGCGTACTGCAGCAGTGGCGAGGACACATCACCCGCTACGCCGATGCTGGATTGCGCTGCCTCGGTGCCTGACAGCAACGCCGGGTCGAAGGTGTGGATCTGCTGCAGCATCCGCTGGAAGAGCTCAGCACCCAACTTGCCGGCATCGGGTGCCACGTCCAGCTGGTATTCCGCCAGGCGCTTGCCACTCGTGTCCATCAGCTCGGCGGTCACCTGCCCGGCGTAGAAGCCGGGTTGCCAGTTCCATGCGGAGCCTTCCGCCGTAGGCAGGCATTCCATGAGTGCGTCGTCGATGTACAGCGCCACACCGGCAAGGGCCGCCTGGAAGCGGTATGCGCCGCGCTCGTGGAATCCCCCGCAGGCCACGCCGGGCGTGACCTGGAAGACCGCGCCGGCGGCCTCGTGGCAGCTCAGGATGGCCATGATGTCATCGCCAGAAGCGTGCGCTGCCCAGTTCCTGCAGGTCTGCCAGCAGCTCTGCTGCCTTGACGCTGGAGCGGCCCAGTCCATGGGACGCAAGCACGCTGGCAACAGCGGCGAAGGCCGCGCGCAGCCGCTGGGTATCTTCTCCCCGCAGCTTGGGCAGTATTTTCGCGTAGATGGCATGGTCCAACGCATCCACCACGACGAGCTCCCCGCCTTCGCGCGCCGCTTCCACGTAGCCCAGCACATCGCCGATGGTGCGCCAGCCGAAATGCAGGCGTACGGGGCGCAACGCAATCATCAGCGCGTTCAGTGCATCGCGTACCCGGCCCAGGTCGGCGGCATCGAGGGTGGAACGCCGCCAGCCGGGGTAGGCATCCACCTGGATGTCCCAGAACTCGATCACTGTGGCACGGTCCAGCACCTTGTCGCTCAGGCCGTGGGTGGTCTCATCCATGTTGACGGTGCCGATGATGACCAGATTGGCGGGGTAGCCGATGGTGCCCGGCACATCGCCCACTTCGTCACCCAGTGAATGCAGTTCGATATCCTCGCCGGATTCCATGGCCGAAAGCAACGGGGCCAGGTACTGCTCCGGGTGGGAGAGATTCATCTCATCCAGCAGCACCACGTAAGGACGGTCCGGATCATCCTCGGCACGCAGCAGGAAATCCAGAAAGCCGGTGCGCACATACGCGTTGTTGTGCAGTGGGTTCACATAGCCGAGCAGGCTGCTGGGGTCGTGCCAGCCGGGCTGCACGGTGACCATATGGAATCCATCGTGCACGGGCTCGTTCGCCCACAGTCCCTTCGCATAGGACAGTGCCAGCTGGGTTTTACCCGCGCCGCTCAGCCCGGTGAGCACGGCAAAGTGCCTGCGTGGATGGCGACGGTTCCAAAGCCCGGCATGCAGCTGCGCGACCAGCGCCGGATGGAAAGCAAGATCAGTGCGGAATGCTGCACGGATGGTGTCCAGCGCGGGCAGCTGCGGCCACGGATGGCTGGCGCCACTGGTGGCGGCGGGCTTGGGTTCGGCAACAGGTTTGCTGATGGCTGGTGCCAGCTTGCCGGGCGTCCACTCGATGCGGGCGGCCCATGCCTGGCCGCGCTCGGTCAGGCGCAGCATGTTGCCGGGCCCAAGCTCGGCCAGATCCATGTTCTTTACCCAGTTCATCAGAGAGGTGGGCAGAAAACCGCTGGTCCAGCCCGGATTTACCTGCTGCAGATGACTGATGACATCCTTCTGCTGCAGCGGCCCCTCACGGAGGAGGTACAGTAGATTATCGAAACCCAATATACGGGTAAGCAGCCAGTCCGAGACTTCCTCAGGTTCCCCATTTTCAAGAAATGCGGCACCCCGATCGGTGAGATGGACATCGTCGCCGGAGGCGCGCATCACGCCCCATTCGGCAATGAGCGCGTTGAGATTGGTTGCCAGCGAATTGGTCGCCAGCTTGGGATTTACCGAGCGGATATGTTCCAGCATATCGGCACGCTTGCAGCCGTCCTTCGCGAACTCGATCATCGCCCGCACGCTGGGAAGCGCACCATTGATGGACAGCATGCCGCGGCGGCGGCGATCCGCCGGTAGGGGGTTGAGCTTGAGCTCGCTGGGGGTCTCGCTCGGCAGCTCGGTGGCATCGTTGCCGCTCTCATGCACGAAGTGCACCAGCAGGACCCACGGCAGCGCCATGCGTTCTTCGGGCGAAGCGGTGACAACACCGGCCTTGTCCAGCTGGTCCAGCACCATGTGGTGCAGCAGCGTGCGGTGGTCGGTGCCGGACGACAGACCCATGGCGCGCGCAAGGCTTCGCAGCTCCCGGTAATAGGCGATGGTGGTGAAGTGCTGTGGCCACAGCGAGGCGAACACGCGGTACTGCTTCAGCCGGGGGTTTCGACCGGTCAGTGGCAATACCAGGGCGGCTACTTCGTCCCAGGCTGTGCCAAACCACGCGTGACGTTTTCCAGGATCGGCCGGCAGCTGGATCTGCCTGAGCTGCCAGAGCTTCTCTGCGATGGCCGGCTGGGCGATCACCGGTGCGACATCGACATGCCCCTGTCCGGTGGCGGTGATCGTTTCGCCATCCCAGAGTTCGCGCTGGAAGTCTGCGCTGACGAACGTCTGATGGTCCACGGTGGCAACACGCTGCAACCACGTCTCAAGACGCTGAAGCCAGCCGTCCAGGTTATGCGCCGACCGGTGCCGGGCGATGGCGGTGGCACACGCCTCCTTCAATTCATTGATGTCGGTGAGGTCGATTGCCATATACGTTTCCAGGGAGCAGGGGTGGGCCGGCTGGGAGCAAGTCGGCCCCTCACGGCGTTGGTACGTCTGAATCATTCTGGCCGGTGTCAGGCGGATCCTGGCAGGCGGCGTCAGGTTGGTTGTTTCGGCCGGAGATCTGCGAGGACTGCCGCAAACCGTGTCCGTGTAGCGCGAGCCTTGCCTGACAGCGCCTGGCCAGGCGGCTGCACGCACAAGTCAGCGGAGCACTGACGTCAGCGGGTCATGAGCCTCACCCTTCTGCGCGGTTTTCGTCCAACTGCAGTTCCGGCGCAGCCGGCTGCGGCAGCATCGGTGGCGTCGCTCCCTCGGCCAGAGCCTGACGTGTGGTCTTGATATCGCTCATGAAGCGCGCTTCGCGGCTTCGCGCATCTTCGATGTAGTCGGCCATTACCCCGAACTGCTGATCGCAGGCTTCCGGCAGCAGGTCGATGGCGGTGATGTGCCGGGTGCCATCGCGCGAAAACGCAACCGATTCCAGCTGCGCCACGCAGACTTCCACCCGCAACGGGCCGAACTCCACCGCGCTGTCGCTCAGCGTTCCGTTCGTGTCGCGGTTGCTGCCCAGCACACGGCCACGCTGCCGGAAGGTGCCCTTGTAGCTCATGCGGTAAAGCGTGGACGTAAAGTCCACCCGGTTCCACAGCTGGTGCGCACAGGCCAGCGCGAACTGGGAAGACGATACGAAACTCAGCGCAATGAGCCCGAACATCGCGGTGCCGCCGGTGCGGGCATACATGAAGGCGAACACCGCACCACCCACCCCCAGCAGCAGGCCAAGCAGACTCAGGCCGAGCAACGGGCGCTGCGCGGCAGATGCCCATGCCACCTTGAATGCAGCGCCCAGCGTGCCGGCGCTCTGGTCCGCGCGTGCTACCGGCTCGGTTTCACACAGCAGTACGCCATGAAACTCGCTGCCTTGCACCACGTGTTCCTTGGCATACGGTTCCTTGCGTGGCCAGGGCAGATTGTTGTGCCAGCGGTCCAGCAGGCCGCGCGTGAGGTCCTGCATCTGCAGGTCCTGGCGAACCTTGTTGCGTGCCCCGGAGGATGCGTAATGGCTGGTCTGTGCGATCAATGCCACGATGAAGAGAATGCTGACGATCAACGCGCTGCCCAATACGGCGATGGTGGGCAGCACCACGGTGGCCGTGGCGAACGGCGGCGCAGGCAGCTGCACGGGTGACAGCGTCAGCGCTAGCGGGCCGGCAATGGACATCGCCAGCAGGCCGAGGATGGCTGGGCCGTTGAGTGTGGACAGCGGCCTGTCATCGGCTGCGATTTCCGAGTGTCGAATCCGCGCGAGGGTTGCCACCGGCTTCAGCACCGCCATGGCCAGCACCAGATAGACCACCGCCATCCAGGCGAAGGCGGCCGGCTGCGCGAACACCCATGCCAGGCCGAAACTGGCCAGCAGCGCCACCAGGTAGACGGCGCGTTGCAGCTGCCGCTCGGCGTGGTGCCGCAATTGCGCGGGGGCATGCTTGAGCTGTGGCACCCGGCCGTACAGCAGCGTGTACAGCGCACCTGGCGGCTGCTTCCAGTGCACCACGCCGTTGTTGATCACGCTGAGCAGGTAGCCGTTGATGCCACCGCTGTTGGCAGGTATCTCGATGGCGCCTGCCTCGCCCTCATGGAAGGAGAACCGGAAGTAGCACATCGCCACGCGGACATGTGCCCAGCCGAGCAGCAGGATCAGCATGCCCGTGCTCAGGCGCAGCAGGGCGCTGATGCCCATCGCGCGCGCTGCTTCGGCATTGGCCATGCCGAGCAGCAGCCAGGCGCCCAGTACGAAGCACACGCCGCCGATGGCAAGATGAAGCGTATTGGGCAGGCGCATGGGGTTGACCGTGACCGGCGCCGCCGCGGTGCCGAATTCCTTGTTCATCGAACGTCCCTTTCCGAATCAGGTTATGACAGGCCTATCGGCGGGTTGGTGCGCAACTTGAGCGGATTGGACGCCATCGGCATGGGGATCATTTCCTGCACCGGCTTCGCGGCAGCCTTCTCCTTGTAAGATGAGCCGGCATGACCTTCCCGCCAGTCAAGGACGATTCTGTGAAAGCATGGGTTCTCTGCGCGCTGATCACCGCTCCGGGTGTGCTGCCAGGCAACGCGCGGGCAATGGAGGCGGCGGATGCCGGCCGCCATTCTTCGCAACACGTCGATGTCTCCCGCTATTTTCCCAGCGATGATGCTGAGCGGCTGGCGCGGCAGGATATTGCCGACCGGTTCGCCGCCATCGGCAGGGAGCAGGGCACCTACCCCGATGGCGGGTTCAAGACACTGGAAAGCTTGTTTGCTCGCTGCCTGGACCATTACGCCTACCATGAGCTGCTTTCCTCGCGCGATGTCGGCAACCGTTTGGCAGCCGGGCAACGGGAAGCCGTGCTGGACCTCTGTGGCGACATCGCGGCGGCGGCCAAGGCGGGTCTGCGTGGTGCCCCGCAGGATGCGGCATGGGCAGCTCCGTATCGCTATATGACCGCACGCAGTGCACGGATGGCCGCTCACACGCTTCCCGCCGCCGGACGTTCGCTGGATGCTGCAGCGGATGTGGCGATGGAAGGTTTCCAGAAGATCCATCGCCTGCAGATGCAGGCCTCCGGATTCCCGGAACTGGTGGTCGGCGACGCGACGCTCAACGTATCGGATGATTTTCATACGCTGATGGCCCTGCCCGACGAGGCGCTGCGCCAGAAAGCCTGGACACTGCATCGCGACGCGCTGCTGCAGCGAAAGCCAGTGCTTGGCCAGGCGCTGATTGGCATCGCGGCGTTGAGCGATGGTCAAGCCGTGGCGCGTGGCTATGGGAGCTCCATGGAGCAGGCTTATGCAGGGATGGGCCTCACAGACAAGGACGTCAGGTCAGCTGTGCAGGCAATGCAGTCCCATGCGCCGTCCTATGCGTGTTACCTGACCCTTCTTGATGGTCATGGTGCAGCGTCGGCGGACAGCCATGCACGCAGACCGTGGAACGCGGAGGCGTCCAGCACGGGTTTCGCCCCCCCTGCGATGAGCATGGCCGAGGTGCAGCAGATGGCGGTACGTGCGGCAAATTCTCTGGGCGCGGAACATGCCCGTGAACTCGGCGCGGTGCTGGACCCTGATGGTGGCCGCATGGATTTCGACATGCAGTTGGGAAGCCGCAAGCGGGATGCGTTTTCGATAACAGCTCCCGGTTCCACATCGATACTGTTCGTCGGTCATCGACGCGCCGATGTCGAAAGCGATGTCGAAGTGGTCCATGAGGCGGCGCATGCGGTGCATGGTCAGTTGATGAACATCAACGGGACCTCGCCGCTGATGCGGCACGGCGCACCGTGGCTGGAAGAGAGCTTCGCCATCCTGGATGAGTTTCTGTACCGCGACCGGTTGGTGCGCGAGGCCGCTACGCCGGAGGCGCAGGAGTATTACCTCAAAGGATTGCTGCGCGATATTGCGTTGCAGCTGTTCGTGGCTGCGGAAGAAACACAGCTGGAGGCGGCCATCCACCGGGGCGTGCATGAGGGAAGCATCAGGGATGCGACGGATCTGGATGCACAGGTGGTCA
>JAFAFF010000303.1 GCA_023423605.1 Pseudomonadota bacterium | reverse complement strand
CGGTGTGTTCCATCAACACCACCACGCGTTGCACGCCGGCCACCAGATCCATCGCCCCGCCCATGCCCTTGACCATCTTGCCGGGCACCATCCAGTTGGCCAGGTCGCCCTTGTCGGTGACCTGCATCGCGCCCAGGATGGCCAGGTTGACGTGGCCACCACGTATCATCGCGAAGCTGTCGTCGCTGCCGAAGTAGCTGGCGCCGGCACGCGCGGTGACGGTCTGCTTGCCGGCGTTGATCAGGTCCGCATCCAGCTCGTCCTCGGTGGGAAACGGCCCGATGCCGAGCAGGCCATTCTCCGACTGCAGCCAGACATCCACGCCCTCGGGAATATGGTTGGCCACCAGTGTCGGCAGGCCGATGCCCAGGTTCACGTAGGCGCCGTCGCTCAGTTCGCGGGCGGCGCGGGCCGCCATTTCATCGCGGGTCCATGCCATCTCAGTTGCCCTCCGTGCGCAGGGTGCGCTGTTCGATGCGCTTTTCGGGCTGCGGATTGTGCACGATGCGATGCACGTAGATACCCGGCAGATGCACCTGATCCGGATCGAACGTCCCCACCGGCACGACGTCCTCCACTTCTGCGATGCAGACCTTGCCTGCCATCGCGCACGCCGGGTTGAAGTTGCGTGCGGTCTTGCGGAACACCAGATTGCCGGCTTCGTCGGCCTTCCAGGCCTTCACCAGCGCCACGTCGGCACGCAGCGCTGTCTCCATGACGTAATGCCGACCATCGAACTCGCGGGTTTCCTTGCCTTCCGCCACCACGGTACCGTAACCGGTCGCCGTGAAGAACGCCGGGATCCCTGCACCGCCGGCACGCAGGCGCTCGGCCAGGGTACCCTGCGGGTTGAACTCCAGTTCCAGTTCCCCGGCCAGATATTGGCGTTCGAACTCCTTGTTCTCGCCAACGTAGGACGAAATCATCTTGCGGATCTGTCGGGTGGCCAGCAGCTGGCCCAGGCCGAAGCCGTCCACGCCGGCGTTGTTGGAGATCACCGTCAGGCCGGACACGCCGCTGTCGCGCAGTGCGGCGATCAGCGCCTCCGGAATGCCGCACAGGCCGAAGCCACCCACCGCCAGGGTCTGGCCGTCGGCAACGACGCCGTCCAGCGCCTGCGCTGCGCTGGCGAAACGCTTTCCGCCCCTGCCGCCGGTCGTTGCCGGATTGCTCATCTACGCCCTCACCTCGTTCGATGTAGTGCCGCCATTCTAGGGCACGGCGCAGTCCGGTCACGTGGCGTTGCGGCATGAGAACACCCTTCACACATCCGACACCGTAAACTACGCGGCTGGACCCCAAAGGATTTGACCGATGCCCCTCCCCGCCTTCAAGGCCTACGACATCCGCGGCCGCGTTCCCGATGAGCTGAACGAAGATATTGCCCGCCGTATCGGCGTCGCCCTGTCCGACCAGCTCAAGCCTGGCGCGGTGGTGGTCGGACACGACGTCCGCCTGACCAGCCCGGCGCTGCAGGATGCGCTGGCCGCCGGTCTGCGCGGGGCAGGTCGCGAGGTGATCGACATCGGCGTGTGCGGCACCGAAGAGGTCTATTTCCAGACTGACCACCTGCGCGCCGCCGGCGGGGTGATGGTCACTGCCAGCCATAATCCGATGGATTACAACGGCATGAAGCTGGTGCATGAGAATGCCCGCCCGATCAGTTCGGATACCGGTCTGTTCGCCATTTCCGATGCCGTGGAAGCTGACACCCGTACCGAGGTGGAGCCGCCTCGCGCTGGTCAGCGCGAAGAACACGACAAGGGCGCTTATATCCAGCACCTGTTGTCCTATGTGGATGCCTCGGCGCTGAAACCGCTGAAAATCGTCGTGAACGCCGGCAATGGCGGCGCCGGTGCCATCGTGGATCTTTTGGCGCCGCACCTGCCGCTGCACTTCGTGCGCATCAACCACGAACCGGACGGCAACTTCCCCAACGGCATTCCCAACCCGCTGCTGCCGGAAAACCGTGCCGCCACCGCCGACGCAGTGCGCGAGCACGGTGCGGATTTCGGCATCGCCTGGGACGGCGATTTCGACCGCTGCTTCTTCTTCGACCATACCGGCCGCTTCATCGAAGGCTATTACCTGGTTGGACTGCTGGCGCAGGCAGCCCTGGCGCGCCATCCCGGCGGCAAGGTCGTGCACGATCCCCGCCTGGTATGGAATACCGTGGAAATGGTCGAGCAGGCCGGCGGCATTCCGGTGCTGTGCAAGAGCGGCCATGCCTTCATCAAGGAAAAGATGCGTGCCGAGGATGCCGTATACGGCGGCGAAATGAGCGCACACCATTATTTCCGTGAGTTCGCCTACGCCGACTCCGGCATGATTCCCTGGCTGCTGATCGCTGCCCTGGTGTCGGAAAGCGGGAAGTCGCTGGCCGAATGGGTGGAAGATCGCATGGCGGCGTATCCCTGCAGTGGCGAGATCAACTTCAAGGTAAGCGATGCGAAAGCCGCGGTCGCCCGGGTGATGGAACATTTCGCCGCGCAGGCACCGACGCTGGATCATACCGATGGCATCAGCGCCGATTTCGGTCAGTGGCGCTTCAACCTGCGCAGTTCCAATACCGAACCACTGTTGCGTCTGAACGTGGAAACGCGCGGTGATTCCAGGCTGCTCCAGCACCGCACCGATGAAATCTCCGCACTCCTGAAGCACTGATACCGGACGACGCCCAGCCCATGGCCACACTCCAGCCCGTCATCCTCTCCGGCGGTTCCGGCACCCGTCTGTGGCCGCTGTCGCGCGAGGCGTATCCGAAGCAGTTCCTGCCATTGGCAGGTGAGCAGACCATGCTGCAGGCGACGTGGACACGTGTAGCCCCCATCGCCGCACGTGGCCCGCTGGTGATTGCCAACGAAGAGCATCGTTTCGTCGCTGCCGAGCAGCTGCAGCAGGCGGGCGCCGAACCCGCCGCCATCATTCTGGAGCCGGTCGGCCGCAACACCGCGCCGGCCATTGCCGTGGCCGCGCTGGAAGCCACCCGGGACGGTGGCGACGCGTTGCTGCTGGTGCTGCCGTCGGACCATGTGATTGCCAACGAGGCTGCGTTCCGCGAGGCAGTCCAGCGTGCCGCCACCGCGGCCGAGGCCGGCAAGCTGGTGACGTTCGGCATTGTGCCGAGCGGGCCGGAAACCGGCTATGGCTACATCAAGGCCGCCCCCGGCAGGGATGCACGGGCGGTGGAACGCTTCGTTGAAAAGCCGGACCTGGCCACCGCCACCGAGTACGTGGGCAGTGGCCAGTATTACTGGAACAGCGGCATGTTCCTGTTCAAGGCATCGCGTTATCTGCAGGAGCTGGAGCGTCTCCAGCCGGACATGCTGGCAGCCAGCAGGGAGGCCTGGAACAAGGCGCGTCGCGATGCCGATTTCGCACGTCTGGACAAGGATTCCTTCGCCGCCGTGCCGTCGGACTCCATCGACTATGCGGTGATGGAGAAGACCGCCGATGCGGTGGTTGTGCCGCTGGATGCCGGCTGGAACGATGTCGGTTCATGGACGGCGCTGCGTGACGTCTCGCAGCAGGATGGCGACGGCAATGCCCACCACGGCGATGTCATCGCCATCGACTGCCGCAATACCTATGCCTACGGCGAACGCCTGGTGGCGATGGTCGGGCTGGATGACGTGATCGTGGTCGAAACCGACGACGCGTTGCTGGTCGGCAAGGGCGACCGCATGCAGGAGGTTAAGGCCGTGGTGGGACGATTGAAGGCCGACGGCCGCAGCGAGGCCACCTGGCACCGCAAGGTGTATCGTCCGTGGGGTGCCTACGATTCCATCGACAATGGCGCGCGCTTCCAGGTCAAGCGCATCACCGTGAAGCCAGGCGGCATCCTGAGTCTGCAGATGCACCACCACCGCGCCGAACATTGGATCGTGGTCAGCGGCACTGCCGAAGTGACCCGTGGCGAAGAGGTGATCCTGCTCAGCGAGAACCAGAGTACCTACATCCCCCTGGGCGTGACGCATCGCCTGCGCAACCCGGGCCGGCTGCCGCTGGAACTGATCGAAGTGCAGTCCGGCAGCTACCTGGGCGAAGATGACATCGTGCGCTTCGAGGATACGTACGGTCGGCAATAACCGGCCGTGCGTCCACGCCTCCGGGTGTTACCGGGCCTGCCCCGGCACTACCCGGCTGCGTCGGCCATCACTCGCTTCAGCCCGTCCTGCCACGCAGGCAGCAGGATTCCGAAATCCTGCTGAAGCTTGTGGTTGTCCAGCACCGACCACGCTGGCCGCCTGGCCGGGGTCGGGTATTCCGAGCTGGCAATCGCCTCCACCGTCGGCGCCTTCGCCAGCACGCCGGTGGTCAGCGCTTCGGCAAAGATCGCTTCGGCAAATCCATGCCAGCTGGTCTGGCCCGACGCCGTCAGGTGCCAGGTGCCGGACAGCAGGCCCGGATGCTGCAGGGCCTGCGCGGTGACATCGGCGATCAATGCCGCTGGGGTCGGCGTGCCGATCTGGTCGGCCACCACGCGCAGCACATCACGTTCGGCGCCCACGCGCAGCATGGTGCGCAGGAAGTTCGCCCCGTGCGAGGCATACACCCACGCCGTGCGGAAGATCAGGTGGCGTCCCTCCGCGGCACGTACCGCGTCCTCACCGTCGCGCTTGCTGGTGCCGTACACGCCCAGCGGCGCGGTCGGATCGTCCTCGCGGTAAGGCGCCGTGCCTTGCCCATCGAAGACATAATCGGTGGAGTAATGCACGAACGGCACGCCATGGCGGGCGCACCAGCGTGCGATCACTCCGGGCGCCTGCGCGTTGGCGGCAAATGCCGCGTCACTCTCCTGCTCGGCCTTGTCCACGGCGGTATAGGCTGCGGCATTGACCACCACCGAGGGCTGCAGGCGATCCAGCAACGCGGGCAGGCTGTCCGGCTGGCCGAAATCGGCCACTTCGCAGGCCGTGCCGTCCGGCAACATTCCACTGCGGGTTGTGGCCAGCACGTCGCCCAGCGGTGCCAGGGCGCGCAGCAGCTCCTGGCCGACCTGGCCGTTGCCGCCGAACACGAGCAGGATCATGGCACGTACACCGGTAGGCGGTCTTCGGCGATGTCCTTCAGGAACGGTGCGTTCTCGTCCTTGGCCGACAAGGTCGGTGCGCTGATCGGCCAGTCCACGCAGATGTCGGCATCGTTCCAGCGCACGCCGGCATCAGCTTCCTTCACGTACACATCGGTGCACAGGTAGCTGAACACCGCACGCTCGGACAGCACCGCAAAACCGTGCGCGAAGCCTTCCGGAATCCAGAACTGCTTCCTGTTGTCTCCGCTCAGTACCACCGCCTCCCACCGGCCGAAGGTCGGCGAGCCGCGGCGGATATCCAGCGCGACATCGTAGACCTCGCCCTCCAGCACGCTGACCAGTTTGCCCTGCGGCCGCGGCCACTGGTAATGCAGGCCACGCAGCACCCCCTTGGCGGAGGTGGAGACATTGCTCTGCACGAACTTCGTCGGCAGGCCGTGCTCACCGAAGCGCTCGGCATTCCAGGTTTCGAAGAAATAACCGCGTGCGTCACCGAACACCGACGGCTCGATCACCACGCAGCCGGACAACCTGGTTTCAATCACCTTCATGGCACCACTCCTCGCAGGGCCAGCGCATGCAGGTACTGGCCGTAGCCGTTCTTGATCAGCGGCGCGGCCAGCGCCTCCAGCTGCGCAGCATCGATCCAACCGTTGCCGAAGGCGATCTCCTCCGGGCAGCAGACCTGCAGGCCCTGGCGGGTCTGGATGGTTTCGATGAAGTTGGATGCTTCCAGCAGCGACTGGTGCGTGCCGGTATCCAGCCAGGCATAACCACGGCCCAGCGCTTCCAGGTGCAGCGCGCCATCATCCAGGTAGCGCTGGTTGAGGTCGGTGATTTCCAGCTCCCCGCGCGGCGACGGCTTCAGTTCCGCCGCATGGTCGCTGGCCTTGCCATCGTAGAAATACAGGCCGGTGACGGCGTAGTTCGAACGCGGCTGGGTTGGTTTTTCCACCAGGCCGATCACCTTGCCGCTGTCGTCGAACTCGGCCACGCCATAGCGCTCCGGATCGTTCACCCAGTAGCCGAACACGGTGGCGCCGGCCTCGCGCGCATCGGCGCGCTTGAGCACTTCGGTCAGGCCATGGCCGTGGAACAGGTTGTCGCCGAGCACCAGGCAGCTGGGCTTGCCGGCCAGGAAATCGCGACCGATAAGGTAGGCCTGCGCCAGGCCATCCGGGCTGGGCTGCACGGCATACTGGATGTCCATGCCCCACTGCGAACCGTCGCCCAGCAGCTGCTGGAACAATGCCTGTTCGTGCGGGGTGTTGATGATCAGCACTTCGCGGATACCGGCCAGCATCAGCACGCTGAGCGGGTAATAGATCATCGGCTTGTCGTACACCGGCAGCAGCTGCTTGCTGACGCCCTTGGTTATCGGATACAGCCGCGTGCCGGAGCCACCGGCCAGGATGATGCCTTTGCGTTGGGTCATGAGCTTCGTCTTCGGTGAGGGGTCAGGCCGAGGTGCCGATGCGCTGCAGGCGGTAGCTGCCATCCAACACGCCGTTGACCCATTCCTGGTTGTCCAGGTACCAGTCCACGGTGAAGGCAATGCCCTGTTCGAAGGTATGGGCCGGCTCCCAGCCCAGGTCGTTCTTCAGCTTCGAGGCATCGATGGCATAGCGG
>JAFAFF010000263.1 GCA_023423605.1 Pseudomonadota bacterium | reverse complement strand
TGCCGGCCTTCGGCGTGGTGACCTGCAGCGGACCGTCGCCACCGTGGTAGTCGTTGGCGCCGATGTCGCGGGTTTCCGCCTTGCGGAAGTAGGGCAGGCAGTCGGCGTAGGTCCAGTCCTCCAGGCCGGGCATGCTGGCCCAGTGGTCGTAGTCCATCGCGTTGCCGCGGATGTAGCACATGCCGTTGATCAGCGAGGAGCCGCCGAGTCCCTTGCCGCGTCCGCAATCCATGCGGCGGTTGTTCATATGCGGCTCGGGATCGGTTTTGTAGGCCCAGTTGTAGCGCTTGCCCTGCAGCGGGAATGCCAGCGCGGCAGGCATCTGGGTGCGGAAATCCAGGCGGTGGTCCGGGCCGCCGGCTTCCAGCAGCAGCACGCTGACATCGGCGTCCTCGGTGAGGCGGGTGGCCAGCACATTGCCGGCCGAGCCGGCGCCGATGATGATGTAGTCGTATTCGTCGCGGTGATTCATGGGGTTCCTGCGGGAGCGGTGGGGTCGCGGCGTTCGCTCAGAACGTGCTGGCGTAGTCGCCGAGCTCCACCTGCACCGACTTGATGCGGGTGTAGTGGGCCAGGGTGGAGATGCCGTTCTCGCGGCCCACGCCGGACTGCTTGTAGCCGCCCACCGGCATTTCCGCGGGCGATTCGCCCCAGGTGTTGATCCAGCAGATGCCGGCTTCCAGGCGATGGATGATGCGGTGCGCGCGGGCGATATCGTTGCTGACCACGCCGGCGGCCAGGCCGAAGTGGGTATCGTTGGCGCGGCGCACGGCTTCGTCTTCGTCGTCGTAGGCCAGGATGCTCATCACCGGCCCGAAGATCTCTTCGCGCACGATGGTCATGTCGTCGCGGCAATCGCTGAACACCGTCGGCAGCACGAATGCACCACGGGCCAGCGCGCCTTCGCTTGCGCGACCACCGCCGACCAGCAGGCGTGCGCCTTCGGACTTGCCACGTTCGATGTAGCGCAGCACGTTTTCCATGTGGGCGAAGCTGGCCAGCGGACCGAAGTTGGTTGCTTCGTCGAGCGGATCGCCGATGCGGATGCGCTTGACGCGCTCCACCACGGCCGCCTCGAAGGCGGCCAGCAGGGGGCGCGGCACGAACACGCGCGTGCCGTTGGTGCACACCTGTCCGGAGCTGAAGAAGTTGGCCATCACCGCTATGTCGGCGGCACGCGCCAGGTCGGCATCGTCACAGATCAGCAGCGGCGACTTGCCGCCCAGTTCCATGGTGACTTCCTTCAGCGACGAAGCAGCCGCCGAGGACATCACCTTTTTGCCTGTGTCCACGCCGCCGGTGAAGGAGATCTTCTCGACCATCGGGTGTTCGGTGAGCCACTGGCCGACGTCGCGGCCGGGCCCCTGCACGACGTTGAACACGCCGTCCGGAACGCCTGCTTCGGTGTAGATCTTCGCCAGCTCGATGGCGGTCAGCGGGGTGACCTCGGAGGGCTTGAACACCATGGCGTTGCCGGCGGCGAGCGCCGGTGCCGATTTCCACAGCGCGATCTGCACCGGGTAATTCCACGCACCGATGCCGGCGACCACGCCCAGCGGCTCGCGGCGGGTATAGAAGAAGCTGGTTTCGCGCAGCGGCACCTGGCTGCCTTCGATGGCCGTGGCCAGGCCGGCGTAGTACTCCAGCACGTCGGCGCCGGTGACAATGTCCACTGTGGTGGTCTCGCTGAGCGCCTTGCCGGTATCCAGGGTTTCCAGCCGGGCCAGTGCATCATTGCGCTCGCGCAGGATGTCCACCGCGCGGCGCAGGATGCGCGAGCGTTCCATGGCGGTCATCGTCGCCCACACTTTCTGGCCGGCCGCCGCACTTTCCACTGCGCGTTGTACGTCATCCCGGCTGGCGGCCTGCACCTCGGCGATGGTTTCTCCGGTGGCCGGATTGATGGTCGGGAAGGTGCTGCCGCTGGTGGCATCAACCAGGCGGCCGTGGATGTAGAGCTGCTGCAAGGGCAGGGGGGACATGGGAACTCCGGGGACGGGGGAGGGGAGAACGTGGCAAGCAGGACGCTCAGTGCGCGCCTTCCTGCAGCTGCGAGTCGATGTAGGCGTAGGCGATGTGGCGCGCGGTGTCGGCATTGAAGCGGCCACCGACCAGGCTGCCGCGCAGCCACAGGCCATCGATCATCGCCGCCAGGCCGCGGGCGGCCAGTCGTGCCTGCGCAGGTGGCAGCTCGCGCCTGAACTGATGGCACAGGTTGGAGAACAGGCGCTGGTCGTTGGCACGCTGCAGGCGGGCCAGTTCCGGCAGGTGCATGCTCGCGGCCCAGAACGTGAGCCATACCCGCATGGCGGTGCCGTTGGTCTGGCTGTCGTCGAAATTGCCATCGACGATGGCCCGCAGCTGGGCCCGGGCGTCGGTGCCGCAGCGGGCGCGGAAGCTGGCCACGGCAGCCTTCAGTTCGCGCAGGATCTGGCGCATGGCGGCGTTGAGCAGGCCATCCTTGTCGCCGAAGTAGTGCGCGACGATGCCGGTGGACAGGCCGGCCCTGCGCGCGATGGTGGCGACGGTGGCGTCGGCCAGGCCGATCTCGTCGATGGTCTCGAAGGTGGCCCGGATCAGCTGTTCGCGGCGGACCGGCTGCACGCCTTTCTTGGGCATGGGGAAGCTCCATGAAGGCAGCGGAGTGCTGCTGAGGTGGCCATCAGCATACTTTTTATTGATTGAACGTTCAATCAACAAACAGGTAGAGCGGGGCTCTGCCCCGCTGCGCGGTAATGCCCCAGCCGGGCAGAGCCCGGCTCTACTGGCGCAGGGCGGCTTCCATCAGCGGGATCGCCCACGCGGGGGTGCGGCGCAGCTGCTGCAGGTCATCGGCCGCTGGCCACTGCAGTGCACCGGCTTCCATCTGCAATACCAGCAGCGGGTCCGGCACCGCATCGCCGGGTAGGGCTTCCATGCTGTTGTCGTATACCTGAAGTGCCGCCAGGACCGGCATCAGCGCGATCAGATTCTGCAGCGCCAGCGGCCAACGCCGACGGATGTCGGCTTCATCGATGGGATGTCCACCGGCCTGCACGCGTGCCTGCACACGCGCGACATGCTGTTCAGGGCTGGACAGTCCGCAGAACCAGACCAGCACGTCGTGGGTTCGATGGGCTTCCTGCAGCATCGCGGCGATGGAGCGACCGCCCAAGGTGGTTTCAAAGGCATGGCTGCGGCCGTCGTCCAGCGCCGACTGCAGGCGCTGCACTCCTTCCTGCCAGGCCTGGCTGTTGGCTTCGGCCTGCGACAGGCCCGGCTGCCGGCGCAGGGCACGGGCGAACGTGTCCGGGTTGAACCAGTCCAGACCGGCCTGGCGCAGCAGATGGCCGCCGATGGAGCTTTTGCCGGCACCGTTGACACCGGCCAGCACATACACGAACGGACGCGACATCAGAAACCGGTGCCGGCCTTGACCTTGCCGTGCAGGCGGGCCGGGTGGCGCAGCAGGTCGCGTGCGCGTTCACCTGCGTGGGCCTGCTGCAGGACGGCGAGGCGTTCATCGAATCCCCTGCGCAGTTCGGCGAGTGCGGGCGACTGGCCTCGCAGTTCGTCCAGCGAATGTTCGAGAGCTTCCACCCTGGCCTGCAAGGCACGGTACTGCTCGGCGGAGATGATGACCGCCTGGGGTTCGTTGTGATTGGTGACCACCACCATGCGCTGGTCGCGGACGTCCTGCATGACCTTGCGCCAGTGTTCCTTCACGGTGGACGCGGTGGCGCGGGTGAGTTCGGTGATGGGTTCGAAGGCGAGGCGGGTGTGCAGCATGGCGGTGCTCCTGGGGCGTGGCCTTGTCCTTGAGCTTACTCCTGTTTCGTTCGAATTATATGAATTGTCTAAAATAGGAATTAGTCATTTTCCGGGGGCGGTTCAGTGTGCTGAGGCCGGGCAGTGGCGGTGGGCAGGACCCGCCCGCAAGTACGTCCTTGTAGGGCTCGTTTCGCGCCATCCATGGCGCTCAACGGTCCTGTCCACCGCCACCGCCCGGCCTCTACCGAGGATCTTCGCCCCGGCGGTGAGGGGGAAAAGCAAAGCCAAAGCGACGGCCAGAACAAAGACAGGCGGCGGGCCATGCCCGCCGCCTGCTTTTTCATTTTTTTCTTGCGCGGCTGGAGGCCACCGGAAACCGTCGGGGCGACGGGTGGGTGGGGTTGCGCGGGACTGTGTGAGGCGGG
This sequence comes from Pseudomonadota bacterium, assembly GCA_023423605.1. Taxonomy (GTDB): domain Bacteria; phylum Pseudomonadota; class Gammaproteobacteria; order Xanthomonadales; family Xanthomonadaceae; genus Stenotrophomonas. The sequence goes on along the minus strand of JAFAFF010000263.1, from coordinate 676 downwards.
AGCCGAACACAAGCCTACATGGACGTATTCACGGCGGGTCCCGCGCAGCCCCGCCCACCTGTCGCCCATCCCGGAAACCGCCCCGCCAGCCGCGGGGGGGGTTTCACCCGTTCGATCACCCTGCGCCGTCAGCGCGCCGCCAGCTGCCGAAGCACGTACTGCAGCAGGCCACCGTGGCGGAAGTATTCCACTTCCTTCGGCGTCAGCAGCATCACCGATACCTCGAATGTCTTCACCGTGCCATCGGCACCGGTAGCCGTGACCGTCGCGCGCTTGCTGGCGCCATCCTGCAGGCCGGTGATGTCGAACACCTCCGAACCATCCAGTCCCAGCGACTGGGCGTTCTCGCCGTTGCGGAACTGCAGCGGCAGCACGCCCATGCCGACCAGGTTGGAGCGGTGGATGCGCTCGAAACTCTCGGCGATCACCGCCTTCACCCCCAGCAGCAGCGTGCCCTTGGCGGCCCAGTCGCGCGAGGAACCGGTGCCGTATTCCTTGCCGGCCAGCACTACAAGCGGCACGCCGTCGGCCTTGTACTTCATCGCCGCATCGTAGATCGCCAGCTTTTCGGGTTCGCCGCCGGCCGGCGGGTAGTACAGCGTGTTGCCGCCTTCCTCGCCGCCGAACATCAGGTTCTTGATGCGGATGTTGGCGAACGTGCCGCGTACCATCACAT
>JAFAFF010000216.1 GCA_023423605.1 Pseudomonadota bacterium | reverse complement strand
GGCCGCAGTCGCCCACCGGGCCGCCGATCTCGAACTTGCCGGTCGGGTTGATGTGGAACTTGGTGCCCTTGTGCAGCCACTTGGCCGGCAGCACCGGCTTGATGATCTCTTCGCGGACGGCCTCGATCAGGTCCTTCTGCTTGATGCCCGGGGCATGCTGGGTGGACAGCACCACCGCGTCGATGGCCGACACTTCGCCGTCCTCATAGCGCAGGGTGACCTGGCTCTTGGCATCCGGGCGCAGCCAGGACAGTGCCGAATTCTTCTTCTTGCGGATCTTCGCCTGCTGCTCGACCAAGCGATGCGACAGGTGGATGGCCGCCGGCATGTAGCTGTCGGTTTCGTTGGTGGCATAGCCGAACATCAGGCCCTGGTCGCCCGCGCCCATTTCTTCGGGCTTCTTGCGGTCCACGCCCTGCGCGATGTGCGGCGACTGCTTGCCGATCAGGTTCAGCACGCCGCAGGTGGCGCCATCGAAGCCGACGTCGGAGCTGTTGTAGCCGATGTCCAGGATGACCTTGCGGGTCAGTGCTTCCAGGTCGATCCACGCGCTGGTGGTGATTTCGCCGGCAACGATCGCCACGCCGGTCTTGACCATGGTTTCGCAGGCCACGCGGGCGCGCTGGTCCTTGGCCAGGATCGCGTCCAGCACCGCATCGGAAATCTGGTCGGCAATCTTGTCCGGATGGCCTTCGGAGACCGATTCGGAAGTGAACAGGTAGCTGGACATCAGGCGTTATATCCCTTGATTCGGATGGAAAGATGGGCGCGCATGATACACGGCGCGCGTCGCAAGTGCATTGTGGACTGCCCGGAGTTGCCGGTGGTTAAGGATACGTCGCCGGAACCGCCCCTCCCGTCCGGCCGTCGATGGATCCGGATTCCGTCGGTATCGGCCGCTGCCGGAACCTGGGGATGCCGGCCGGCTGCGGCGAACGCGCGGCGGCTGCTAGCATCGGCCGGATGGATTCCCTTACCCAGATCGTTCTTGGTGGTGCGCTGGCGGCCACCGTCGCTCCGCCCGGCCACCGCCGCGCGGCGCTGCTGGCCGGTGCGGGCCTTGGCACGCTGCCCGATCTTGACGCGCTGTGGCTGGGCTTCATGGCCGCCGACCCGGTGGCGGTGATGACCGAGCACCGCAGCTTCAGTCATTCGTTGCTGGTGCTGCCCTGGGTGGCTGCCGCACTGTGGTGGCTGTTCCGGCGCTTCGGCAACGGACGGGTCGCGCAGGCGCCGGTGCGCTGGTTCTGGGCCATGCAGCTGGCCCTGGTGACCCATCCGCTGCTGGATGCCATGACCGTCTACGGCACGCAGCTGTGGTGGCCGTTGCAGCCTTCGCCGGTGATGGGCTCGAACATCTTCATCATCGACCCGCTGTACACCGCGTGGCTGCTGCTGGGCTGCGTGGTGGCGTGGTTCGGACGCGCCCGGCCGTGGGCCGGCAAGGCGCTGGCGCTTGCGCTGGTGGTCAGCAGCGCCTACCTGGGCTGGAGTCTGCTGGCCAAGGCACAGGTGGACCGTGCCGCACAGCAGAGCCTGGCGGCGATGGGGCTTGGCGACGCGCCACGCTTTTCGGTACCGATGCCGTTCAACACGCTGCTGTGGCGGGTGGTGGCGATGACCCCCAGCGGTTACGTGATTGGTGATCGTTCGCTGGTGGCGGACACCGGCGCCATGCATTTCAAGGGATTCCCATCCAACGTGCAGGCGCTGCGGCAGGCCGGGGGCATTCCAGCCGTACAGCGCCTGCAGTGGTTCAACCGCGGCTTCATGCGGGCGCAGGTGGTGGATGAGCGGCTGGTGCTCAGCGACCTGCGCATGGGCCTGGAGCCGGATTACACCTTCAACTTCGTGGTGGCCGACCACCACGCGGGGCAGTGGCGAGGTCGGGTGCCCGAGCAGGTGCGCAGCGATTACGCCAGCCCTGCCGCGCGCGCGGACATCGGACGACGGCTGGGGCAGATGTGGCACCGCATCTGGCACCAGCCCGGCGACGCGGCAGAGTTGTAGTGCCGGGCTCTGCCCGGCAACCTGCGGCGGTGGTGGTTCAGCCGGGCAGAGCCCGGCTCTACCCGAATCCGCGGGGGCTCAATACACCGTCGCGCGGGCCTGCACGAACGAAAAGAAGAACACCGCGTTGGGGTCGTTCTGCACCTGGCGGAATTCGCGGTGCATGCCTTCCACCGTTTCTTCGTCCACGCTGCCGGCCTGCAGCAACGGGTCGGCCGCCGACAGCAGCAACTGTTCCCAGAACGCGATCATGGTCTTGCGCCGGGCCGGCTCGCGGTTGTCCAGGTGGATGGTCCTGATCTCGGTCTGCACATCGCGGAAGCCGCCGGCCAGCAGCAGATTGCCCAGCTTGGCCCCAACGAACGGATCGCCGCCATGGTCATGCTGGAAGTCGTTGAACGCCATCCAGTAGCGCCAGATGTGCGGCGAGTAGGGGTCCAGCAGGAACGAGGCGTTCATCACCTCGGTGATGTAGACCGGCGAGCCGGGTGACAGCACACGCCGTACCTCGCTGAGAACGCGTGCGGGCGAGGGCACGTGTTCCAGTACCCAGCACAGGAAAGCGCCATCGAACTCACGCGCCTCGAAGGGCAATTCACCGGCATCGGCCTGCAGCAGCGTGCAGCGGTCGCTGCACCAGGGGGTCTTCGCCAGGTTCGCGCGTGCGGCGGCAAGCTGATCCTCGCTCAGGTCAACGCCGGTCACGTGCAGGTCCGGGAAGCGACGCAGCAGGATGCCGGTCTGCGCGCCCACGCCGCTACCCACCTCCAGCAGCCGGCGTACGCCGCTGTAATCGATCTGGCCGAAGATGGCCGGTTCCAGCAGGCGTGCCTGGGTCATCAGGCGCTGCTGTTCGGTGCCGGAAAAACCATGCAGGTAGGTCGGGGAAGAGATCGGCGGGGTCATGGACTTGGCTCGCGGAGCGGCGGTGGCGTCGAGCGTTGTTCGACGGATCAGGAGGAGCCGGGCAGCGCCCGGTACCCGGTTGCAGGAGGTGGTGGGCAATGCGCAGTGGGGTGTGGGAGCATCGGGTGATCAGGCGTCCGCGATGAGACGATCGAAGTAGTCGGCGGTCAGGGCGATCTGGCTGGCGGGATCTTCGGCGCGGTTCACCACGGCGCGGAATGCTGCGTTCTCCGGCCGGTCCCTGGCGTACCAGCCCAGGTGCTTGCGCGCGATGCGCACGCCCTGCGGTTCGCCGTAGAACGCATGCAAGGCCTGCAGGTGGCCAAGCAGGATGTCGCGTACGTCCGCGAGCGACGGCGGCGCACGTTCTTCGCCGGTGGCCAGGAAGTGCGCTACGTCGCCGAATATCCACGGCCGTCCCTGCGCGGCACGGCCGATCATCACCGCGTCCACGCCGGTGTGGGCCAGCACCTGCGCGGCCTTGCGCGGCGAATCGATGTCACCGTTGGCGATCACCGGGATGCGCAGCGCGGACTTGATCGCGGCGATGGTTTCGTACTCGGCCTGGCCGGTGTAGTGCTGGTCGCGTGTGCGTCCATGCACCGCCAGCGCGGCGATGCCGCTGTCCTCGGCGATGTGCGCGATGCGTGGACCATTGCGATGGTCGCAGTCCCAGCCGGTGCGTATCTTCAGCGTGACAGGCACGTCCACGGCATCGACCACGGCGGTGAGGATGCGCGCCACCAGGTCTTCGTCGCGCATCAGCGCCGATCCGGCCCACGCATTGCAGACCTTCTTGGCGGGGCAGCCCATGTTGATGTCGATGATCTGGGCGCCGTGGTCCACGTTGTAGCGTGCGGCGTCGGCCAGTTGCCGGGGTTCGGTGCCGGCGATCTGCACGCTGACTGGGTCCGGTTCACCGGCGTGGTCCATGCGGTGCAGGGACTTGCGGGTATTCCAGAACCGCGGGTCGCTGATGGTCATTTCCGAAGCGGCAAGGCCCGCGCCGAGCCGCTTGCACAGCAGCCGGAACGGCTTGTCGGTCACCCCGGCCATGGGGGCCAGCACGACGTTGGGGGCGATGGTGTAGGGGCCGATCTGCATGACGGCCATTGTAGTGCTGGCATGGCGCGCCGATGCTGCGCCGCGCGCTGTCGTTCAGGCGTATCCGGATGGACCTCATGCCGGACTGGCATCAGCAGATGCTTGACGCTTGCTTCCCTGCGCGGCAGGGCGCTGCGAAAGTGGTCGGCTTGCCGGCTGGGGCGGCGAACGGTCCAGCCCCTGTTCGCTGGCGCATCCGGCGGTGCGTGGTCCGACGCGCCGTTGCACGTGTCCCGTCAGGGCCGTAGCCGGGCCATGGGCCCGGCTACCCATTCTCAGGCGTCGGCCGGCGTGAAATGCGGCATCGCCGCCGCCGCGCCTTCCTTCTCGGTAGAACGCCCGGCGAACTGGTTGGCAAACCGTACATGGCGCATGAAGGGGGCCTCCGGCGACTGCGCCATCGATGCCACCAGCGCGCCGTTGAACGCATCGCCGGCACCGGTGGTGTCGATCGCCTGCACCTGCTCGGCACCCACGCGGTAGTACGCCTGGGTGTCACCGCGCAGGCTGTCCTCATCGTGCGAGACGAACACGCCCACTGCGCCCAGGGTCACCACGACGGTGCCATTGCCCACCAGCTTGCGGCACAGCGCGTGCAGGCTGGCGCCGTCCAGTGCCGCTACATCGTTCGGATCCACGCGCTCACCGACATGGCGGCTCAGCAGCGCAGCGAATTCGGTTTCGTTCGGCGTGATCACATCCGCCAGTTTCAGCAGGCCGATGCTGGACGGTGCATCGGCGGGCGCGGCATTGAGCACCGTCGTCACGCCGGCCTCGCGGGCCAGGCCCAGTGCGGCTTCGATGGTATCCACCGGCGATTCCAGCTGCACCAGCACCACCGAAGCACCGGCCAGCAGCGGCTGCTGGGTACGGACGAAATCGATGCTCAGCGCCGCGTTGGCGCCCGGGCCGATGACGATGGTGTTGCGACCGCGCGCATCGACATAGATGCCACCGGTGCCGGTGGGTTCGCTGCTGGCTTCGGCGGCCACGGTGAACGCATCCTGTGCCGCCAGCTCGCGCGCCATGGCGCCGCCGGCATCGTCGCCCAGCGCGCACACGAACGTGGTCCGTGCGCCGGCGCGACGGGCTGCCACGGCCTGGTTGAATCCCTTGCCGCCGGGCCCGGTGGTGTAGCGCCCGGCTATGGTCGCACCCGGTGCCGGCAGGCTTTCGCACCGCCATACATGATCGACATTGAAGGAACCGACGACGACGACATTGCTGCTCATAGGAAAACTGTTCTCAGTGAAGCGAGATTGAAACCAAGGGTATCAACTGAAGTGGGTCAGCACGCCGGCGATGGTGGCCGTCATGAACGTGGCGATGGTGCCGCCGAGTACGGCACGCAGGCCGAACCTGGCCAGATCGTGACGACGCTCGGGGGCCAGGCCACCAATGCCGCCGATCTGGATCGCGATGGAGCTGAAGTTCGCGAAACCACACAGCGCATAGGTGGCGATCAGGCGGCCTTCATCGGACAGGGTCATGCCGGCCACCTGTCCGTTGACGATGCGCGACAGCTCGCTGTAGGCGACGAATTCGTTGATCACCACCTTCTGGCCGATCAGCGAGCCGACCGTGGTGGCGTCCGCCCACGGCGTACCGATCACCCATGCGATGGGCGCCAGCAGGTAGCCGAAGATGGTGGCCAGGTCGGTCGGGCGGCCCAGCGCGGCCGACAGGCCGGTGACCTCGCCGAACCAGGTCAGCGGCGCGTTCAGCAGGGCGATCAGGGCGATGAACGCCAGCAGCATCGCGCCGATGTTCAGGGCCAGCTTCAGGCCATCGCCGGCACCGGCGGCGGCAGCGTCGATGATGTTGCTGGAGGTCTTTTCCACTTCCATCTTCACCGTGCCGCGGGTGAGCGGGGTGCCGGTTTCCGGGATCAGCAGCTTGGCCACCACCAGGGTGGCCGGCGCGGCCATGATGCTCGCCGCCAGCAGGTGCTTTGCATAGAACGCCTGCTGTGCCGGATCGCTGCCGCCGAGCATGCCCACATAGGCGGCCAGCACGCCGCCGGCGATGTGCGCCATGCCGCCGATCATCATGGTGATCAGTTCGGACTGGGTCATCCTGGCGATGTAGGGACGTACGGTCAGGGGCGCTTCGGTCTGGCCGATGAACACGCTGGCGCAGACGCTGGTGGTTTCCGCACCGGATACGCGCATCACCTTGGTGATCGCCCAGGCCATCACCCGCACCACCGCCTGCATGACGTTCAGGTGGTACAGCACGCCCATCAGCGCCGAGAAGAAGATGATCGTCGGCAGGACCTGGAAGGCGAAGATGAAGCCGTAGTTGTCCACGTTCATCAGCGAGCCGAAAATGAAGGTCGAGCCCTCGTTCACGAAGCTCAGCACCTTCACGAAGCCCTTGCCCAGCGCGTCGAACACATCGCGGCCGCCGGGAACCAGCAGCACGACGGCGGCGAAGGCGATCTGCAGGGTGATGCCGGTGGCGACCAGCTTCCAGTCCACCGCGCGCTTGTTGTTGGAAAACAACCAGGTGATGCCGACAAGCACCGCCAACCCGAACAGGCCGAAGCCGATCCTGCCCAAACCTTCGACCATGTTGAATCCCCTGAGGGCGACGCGAAAAACGGGAAGCCTAGTGCAGGGCAGGGGCCGGGGCAAGGAAAAGCGGGCTGTGGCCGCCGGCAGGCGGGGAAATACAGGGTCCGGTGGGCATCCGGTGGGCCCGGCCCGGGGTTCGCCGCGCAGCGGTGTGGAGCCGGGCTCTGCCCGGCTTGGGGCGTTACCGCGCAGCGGGGCAGAGCCCCGCTCTACGTGGCTCGGAGCGGGGCAGAGGACGGGGTGGCTTCGGCATGCAGGTAAGATGTCCGACCATCCGGCCCGGTCCATGGGCCCGTCGCAGGAGAACCGCATGCTCTACCGTCGCCTTGGCTGTTCCGGGCTGAAGCTTTCCGCGCTGTCCTTTGGCGCCTGGGTCACCTTCGGCAGCCAGATCGCGCGGGACCAGGCACGCAACCTGGTGGCTGCGGCCTGGGACCACGGCATCAACTTCTTCGACAACGCCGAGGGCTATGCCAACGGTCGCGCCGAGCAGGTCATGGGCGATGTGATCGCCGATCTGCGCCTGCCGCGCGATGGATTCTGCGTGTCCAGCAAGGTGTTCTTCGGCAGCGCCGCCGATCCGCTCCCCACCCAGCACGGCCTGTCGCGCAAGCACGTGACCGATGCCTGTCATGCCGCGCTGAAGCGTCTGCGGGTGGATTACCTGGACCTTTATTATTGTCATCGTCCGGATCCGGATACCCCGATCGCCGAGACCGTGCATGCCATGGACACGCTGGTACGGCAGGGCAAGGTGCTGTATTGGGGCACCTCGGAATGGTCGGCGCTGCAGATCCAGGAGGCGGTGGACATCGCCCGCCGCCATGGCCTGCAGGCGCCCACCATGGAGCAGCCGCAGTACAACCTGCTGCATCGCGAGCGGGTCGAACGCGAGTACGCACCGCTGTACGCCGACGCAGGACTGGGCACCACTACGTTTTCGCCGCTGGCCTCCGGCCTGCTGACCGGCAAGTACAACGACGGCTTTCCGGCTGGCTCGCGCCTGGGTCTGGAGGACATGGGCTGGTTGCAGGAGATCGTGCTGGGCGCGGATGCGCCGGCGCGGCTGGCGCAGGTGCGCCGTTATACGGAGCTGGCCGCCTCGCTGGGGCATCCGCCGGCCACCCTGGCCATCGCCTGGTGCCTGCGCAACCCGAATGTGTCCAGCGTGATCCTCGGCGCCAGCCGCGTGGAGCAGCTCCTGCAGAACCTGCAGGCGCTGGAACTGGTCGCTTCCGTGGATGACGCTGCCTGGCGCCTGGTGGAAGCCGCGTTCGAAGGCGGGGCGTGAGCGCGATATGGTGGTGAGTGACGGTCGCGAGCCAGCGGGCGCCCTTGCTTGCGATATCCAATAGCCATTGGCTATCAAAAATATGAAATCGATCATCAATCCAATCAATCGAATCGAGAATGGTTGTTGATTGCGAACTGAGAATCGTTATCATTTGAGTCGTCCCTCGCATCGAGTCCAGACGATGAACGCTCAAGCTGTTCTGCTGCGCCCCGAAACCCTGACCCTCCGCAACCACCCGGTACGTGCCGTGCCTGCCGAGGAAGTGATCGACAGCGAAGCCTTGTTGAAGGGGCGTCGCGAGATCCTCATCCAGCATGGCGACCGCTTCTACCGGCTGCGCCACACCAGCAACGACAAGCTGATCCTCACCAAGTAACGCTGTCACGGGCCGGCCGCCTCCCTCCCCGGCGCCTGTCGCGCAAGCGTGCGATGACATCGATACCGGCGGCCGTCCCACCTGTCTCTCTCCCCCTCGGCCCTCCGTCCATGGCTTTCATGGCGATGGCGGTAGCCGGGGGTCTTACCTTGCAAGCTCGCCCTGATGCCCGCCATGAACCGCCCGAATATCCTCTGCGCCGCCCTGTGGCTTGCGCTGCCGTTGTCTGCCCACGCCGCTGCCGATGCCGGCGCGGCCCCCGATGTCGCCCATGAATTCGACCGGGTGCAGGTGACGGCCACGCGTACCGAACGTGCACTGAGCGATGTGGCCGCCACCGTCGATGTGATCGACCGGGAACGCCTGGATGACGAGCTGGTGCACGACCTGCGTGATCTGCTGCGCTACGAACCCGGCCTGTCGGCCACCCGCAGTGCTACCCGCTTCGGTATCGGCGGCATCCGCATCCGTGGCCTGGATGGCAACCGCGTGCGCATCCAGACCGACGGCATTGCCATGCCGACCAGCTTCAACATCGGCTCGTTTTCGAATGCCAACCGCGATTTCACCGATCTGGAGACCCTCAAGCGGGTGGAGATCGTGCGTGGTCCGGCCAGTTCGCTGTATGGTTCGGACGCGCTGGGTGGTGTGGTCGCCTTCGTCACCAAGGATCCGCTGGATTATCTCGACGATGGCAAGGACAGCTACGTCGGCCTGAAATTCAGCTACGACGGCGACTGGAACGGCGTGCTGGGCAGCATCACCACCGCGTTCGGTGGCGAGCGCTGGAGCGGCATGGTCAACGTCAACCACCGCCAGGGCCAGGAGACCGAAAACAAGGGCCAGGTGCGCAGCCTCGACAACACCCGCACCGCGGCCAACCCGCACGAACGCGATGGTCGCAGCGTCCTGTCCAAGCTGGTGTACGCGCCCAGCGAGGACCAGCGCTTCCGGCTGACGGTGGAGGGCAACGAGGACAACACCGATACCGACGTGTATTCCTCCATCGACCACACCACCACCACCGGCATGACGGCGCGCGACAGGCAGACCCGTGCGCGGGTGTCCTTCGCCCATGAAATGGATGCGCTGGACAAGGGCTTTGCCGACAGCCTGCATTGGCAGGTGTACCGCCAGGACAGCGAAACCACGCAGCGCACCGACGAGTCGCGTTCCAACCGCACCACGCGCCACCGCGAGTTCAACTTCGATCAGCGCGTGCATGGTCTGCAGGCGGTGTTCAACAAGGTATTCACCACGGGCACCGTGGAACACTCGCTGACGTATGGCTTCGACGGCGCGCACACTGAAATCCGCCAGAAGCGCGATGGTTTCCAGGTGCTGGCCAATGGCCAGACCAGTACCACCATTCTGCCGGATGCGTTCCCGGTACGTGATTTCCCCATCAGCACCACCACCGAGCTGGGCCTGTACGCACAGGACGAAATGCGCCTGGCCGATGGCCGGCTGTCGCTGGTGCCGGGCGTGCGCGTGGACCGCTATGAACTGAAGCCGGACGTGGATGGCATCTTCACCGAAGACAATCCGGGCGTGGCGGTATCGAAGCTGGAAAAGACCAGCGTGTCGCCGAAATTCGGCCTGGTCTGGCGTTTCGCCGACCAGTGGTCGTTGTTCGCCGGCTACTCCCGCGGCTTCCGCTCGCCGCCCTACAACGACGTCAACCTCGGTTTCACCAACCTGATGTTCGGTTACACCGCCATCCCCAATCCCGACCTGAAGCCGGAAACCAGCGACGGCGTGGAACTGGGCCTGCGCTTCCTGTCGCCGGCCGCCTATGTGAGCCTGAGCGGGTATTACAACGACTACAAGGATTTCATCGAATCCAGCAGCTATGTCGGCACCAACGACCAGGGCCTGATGGTCTACCAGTCGCGGAACATCGCCGATGCGCGCATCCATGGTGCCGAACTGAAGGCTGGCGTGGACTTCGGGGAGATCAGTGCGGCCCTGCAGGGCTGGTCGCTGCGCAGCGGGGTGGCATGGTCGCGTGGCGACAACCGCACCGAGGACGTGCCGCTGGACTCGGTGGACCCGCTGCGCGGCACGCTCGGCATGGCGTACGACCGCGATGCCTGGGGTGTGGAACTGGCCGGCACGTTCGCCCGGCGCAAGGACCGGCTGGCCGACCCCGCCAGTTACCGTCCGGCCGGCTATGGCGTGCTGGACCTGATGGCGCACTGGGATTTCGCCCCGGGTGCGAAATTCAACGTCGGCGTGTTCAACCTGGCTGACAGGCGCTATGTCGAATGGTCGGCCATCACCGGTACGCTGGGTTCGACCAGCACCGTGGTGGACCGTTTCTCCAATCCTGGCCGCACCGTGTCGGCCAGCCTGGCCGTGTCCTGGTGAGCCCATGAGCCGAGCGCTGTCCGCTACCCGTCGTCGCGTCCCGTCCCCGATCCCGCTGCCGGCGTCGATGGCCTGGCCCGCGCCTGCGCAGCTGGCAGCGCTGGGCACCGTGCTGTGCCTGTACCGGGCCGATGGCAGTGAACTGGCCGGTTGGCAGCAGGCGGTGGCAGCGCATGGCTGCCAGGGCGTGGACAGCGAAGGCGTCCGCGAGAGCGTGTGCTTCACCGACGCCCGCGGACGCTGCTGCTGGCGGCTGTACCTGCTGCCGGACAGCGATTTCCTCGCCTGGGACAGGCTGGCGGCACGACTGCCGGCGCGCCCGCCGGGCGATGACGACGGCAGCGTGGGTGAACGCCTGTGGCGCCGCCTGGCCGGCCACCTCGGCGGACAGCGCTGGCGCATGTGCTCGCTGCGGCTGCATGCGGTTGACGGCGGTCAGGGGCTTGCCGCAAGCCTGGCATCGCTGTCCGCGCTGGGGGAAGCGACCGCGCGCCGCATCGCCCGCCTGGAAGGCGCCGAAGGCGGCGTGCCGGTGGATGACTGCTGCTGCGCCGATGCCGCGCGTCGCGCCGCCGGTGCAGCGCGCAACAGTGACGGCCTGCCGCTGATCCGTCTCTGATCCTGGATGGACCGAACATCGCCACGGACGGCGCTCTGCTGAAACGATCCCTACACAAGGAACCACGATGAACGCCTTTTCCGCCAGCATGCTGCTGCTGATCCTCGGCACCGGCGCCGCCAGCGCGCAATCCACCGATCCGCAACGCGACCACGACAGCATCCTTGCGATGCAGGGCGAGTACACGGTCGATTTCGCATTCGACGAAACCGTGCTGCTCAAGCCTGGTTACGAGCGCGCGCCGGCCATGCGCAGTGGCGGCAATGAGGTCGTCGTGGTGGTGGAGGACACGCCGACCCGGATCGTGCTGCAGCATCTGCTGGTGAGCGATGGCGGCCACGTCACCAAGCACTGGCGGCAGGACTGGGTGTACGAGGCGCCAGACCGTTTCGAGTTCAGCGCCGACCAGACGTGGCAGGTACGGCCCATCCCGGCGTCGGCCAACCAGGGTGCATGGACGCAGTGCGTGTATGAAGTCAGCGACGCACCGCGTTACTGCGGCACGGGCCGATGGAGCTACCACAACAACGTGCCGACCTGGACCAGCGACCTGAGCTGGCGGCCGCTGCCGCGCCGTGAATACACCAAGCGCAGCGACTACAACGCGCTGGCGGTGATCAACGTCCACACGCTGACGCCCAACGGCTGGACGCATGAGCAGTTCAACACCAAGGTGCAGCGCAACGCCGATGGCAGCCAGGTGGAGATCGCGCGCGAGTTCGGCTTCAACGATTACACCAGGACCGCCGACGTCGATTTCGCCCCGGCGCGTGACTACTGGAAGGCGACCGCAGGCTACTGGGCCAAGGTGCGCCAGCGCTGGGACGGCTTCCTGGGCCAGGCTCCGGGCGTGCGCCTGAAGACCAGGCTGGATGGCATGGCGATGATCATCCCGCTGTTCACCCAGGCGCAGGACATCCAGGACGGAAAGAACGTCAAGGATGCCGAGATCGACAAGGTGTTCAAGCAGTGGGTGGAGAAGGCGCCGGTGGAAACCGCGCGCTGATCGCTGGCCGGGCCGGGCTCTGCCCGGGTTCCGGATGGCCATGACGACCAACGGTCGTCACCCACCAGGGTAGTCGCCCACCCGGGTCGTTACCCACCGACGATCGTCACCCACCCGGGTCGTTACCCATCGACAGTCGTCACCCACCAACGAAGGGTTACTCCTTGAACATCAGGAAGGCCGCTACCACGATCAACGCGAAGGCCGCCCAGTGGTTCCACTTCAGTGGCTGGTCCAGGTAGAACGCGGAAAACACCGCAAACACCAGCAGGGTGATCACTTCCTGCATGCCTTTGAGCTGCGGCGCCGAATACACCGCGCTGCCGAGGCGGTTGCCCGGCACCTGCAGGCAGTATTCGAAGAACGCGATGCCCCAGCTGACGAGGATGACCGTCATCAGTGGCGCGCTCTTGAACTTCAGGTGTCCGTACCACGCGAAAGTCATGAAGATGTTGCTGGCGACCAGCAGCAACACGGGATAGATGTACTGGGCCATGTCGAACACGCCGGGAGGGTCGGCGGATTATGCGCTCGACCCGGCCTTTCCATCGTCAACGCGTTGCCTTGCCGCGTTGACGCCCTGCGTGCGTTGCGCGTGCCTGCGAGCGCCTCATGCCTCGCGCAGCGCCAGCGCCGGCGGGGTATGCAGGATACGGCGCGTGCCCCACCAGCCGGCCAGCACGCTGAGCGCCACGCCGGCCAGGCCACCGGCCAGCAGGCCCGGCCACGGCGGTGCCAGCGCCAGGTCGAATACCTGTCGCGACACCACCACGCCGATGGCCGCGGCAGCGCCCGTGGCCAGCACGGCTGCCAGCAGGCCCAGCGCGCCGAATTCCACCAGCACCGCGCCGCGCAGCTGCCGGCGCGTGGCCCCCAGGGTGCGCAGCACCGCGCTGTCGTAACGACGCTCGCCGGCGGTGGCCTGCAGCGCAGCCAGCAGCACCAGCACGCCGGCCAGCAGGCTGAAGCCCATTACCAGCTGGATGGCCTGTGTCACCCGGTCCATCACCTGGCGCACTTCGCTGATGAGTCCATCGATATCCAGCAGCGACAGATTGGGCAGATCGCGCACCAGTTGTCCGAGTCCGGCGGCCTTCGCTCGTGGCAGGTGGAACGCGGAGATCAGGTTGTGTGGCGTATCGCCCACCGCATTGGCGTTCACCAGCAGGAAGAAGTTCACCCGGAACGTGCTCCATTCGGCCTTGCGGATGCTGGTGATGGTGAACTCGCGCTGCTGTTCGCCCACCTGAAGGGTGATGCGGTCGCCCAGCCGGGTGCCATAGCGGCTGGCCCAGCCTTCTTCCACCGAGGCTTCCGCCGCGGTGCTGTCTGCCGTCCAGAAGCGTCCCTGCAGCAGCACGTTGGCGGGTGGCAGGGTAGTGCGCCAGCTGAAATTGAGCGGACGGTCCTGGTCGTTACGGGCGTCGTCAGCCGAATCTGCCGGCTCCTCTCCGCCCTCCTGCTGCTGTGGCGCATCTTCGAGGCGGCGTGGCGGCTGGCCGTTCAGGGCCAGCAGGCGCCCGGTGGCGAACGGCTCCACGCTGGCATCGACCGCACCCTGTGCCCGCAGCGTATCCAGTACCGCCTGGCGCTGGTCTGGCTGGATGTTCATCAGGAAATAATTGGGCGTGTCTTCCGGCAAGCGGTCGCGCCATTGCTGCAGCAGTCCCGGGCCGACTACGGCGAGCAGAAGCAACGCGCACAGCGACAGCGACAGTCCCACCAGCTGCATTACCGCCAGCGCCCGCCGCCGCGTGAGTGCCGCCAACCCCAGGCGCCAGTTGCCATGCAGGCGATGCTGCAGGGTGCGGACCAGCATCAGCAGCATGAATCCGCCACCTGCCGCCAGTGCTGCCAGTGCCGCCAGCCCGCCCAGCACCCACAGGGCCAGCTTCAGATCACCGGTGACCTGTATGGTCAATGCAAGGCTTGCCAGCAGCGCGCCGACATAGACCAGCAGTGACGTCGGCGGCAGACTGGCAAAGCTGCGGTTGAGCACGCGCATCGGCGGAACGCCGCGCAGGCGCAGCAGCGGCGGCAGGCCGAAGCCCAGCAGCAACAACAGACCGATGCCGGCGCCGGTCAGCGCCGGCATGGCCTGTGGCAGCGGCAGGCGCTGCGGTACCAGCCCGCCGAGCACCTGCACCAGCCCTTCCTGCGCGGCCATGCCAACCAGCACGCCGAGCAGGCAGGCAGGAATGGCGAGCAGCAGCAGCTGCAGCGCAAGGCCAGCCAGGATGTCGCGCTGGGGCGCACCCAGACAGCGCAGCACGGCCACCTGATCGATGCGGCGCAGGGCGAAGCGGTTCGCGGCCAGTGCGGTGGCCACTCCGGACAACAGCACCGCCAGCAGCGCGCTCAGGCCCAGGAACCGTCCCGCCAGCTGGAAGGATTCGCGGACGCCACGCTGCGTGTCGCCCAGTCTCACCAGGCGCATGCCCTGCACGCGCGGTTGCAGCCATTGCCGGAATGCGGCGATCGCATCGGGTTCGCCGGCGAACATCGTGCGGTAACTGACCCGGCTGCCCGGCCCCAGCAGCCCGGTGTGCTCCACATCGGCACGGTTCACCAGGAGCGTGGGCGACAACGTGAGCAGCTCGCTGGAGGTGTCCGGTTCGGCGTCGATGCTGCCAGCAATGCGCAGCGTGCCGGCGCCGAACTCCAGGTCGTCGCCGATGCGCAGCTGCAGGGCCTGCAGCAAGCGCGGATCGGCCCAGGCTTCGCCGCGTGCCGGGGCTGCAGCTGCTTCCCGGAGCACCGCCCCGGTACCTGCCCGCACGCGAAGCTGGCCGCGCAGCGGATAGCCGGCTTCCACCGCCTTGACCGTCGCCATCTGGCTTTCTTCGCCATGGAACAGCACGCTGCCGAAGGCGGCGATACGCGTGCTGCGCAGCCCACGCCGCGCCGCCTCGGCGGTGAATTCCGCCGACGGCTCGCTGCGCCCGGCAATGCCCAGGTCGCCGCCGAGCATTTCCGCCGTGCTGTTGGCCAGGGCCAGGTTCACGCGGTCCACCAGCGTGCCCACGGCGGTCATCACCGCCACCCCCAGCACCAGCGCGGCGAACACCGTGAGCAGGTCGCCGGCCAGCGCTTCGCGGCGCAGCGAGCGCAGCGCATGGCGCAGCAGGTTCATGCTTCTACCCCATGCGGCAGCTGCTGCAGGCGGCCGTTGTCGATGCGGTGGATGTGCTGGCAGCGCTGGGCCAGCCGCAGATCGTGGGTGACCAGTACCAGGGTGGTGGCGCTGTCGGCATTCAATGCGAACAGCAGATCGCTGATGTGCTGCCCGGTCGCCTGGTCGAGCGAGCCGGTGGGCTCGTCCGCGAACAGGATGCGCGGCCGCGCGACAAAGGCCCGCGCCAGCGCCACGCGCTGCTGTTCGCCGCCGGAAAGCTGGCGCGGGTAATGCCGCGCGCGGTGCGACAGCCCGACCGCCGCCAGCACCTCGTCCACCCGCGCGCGATCCTCGCGACCGGCCAGCTCCAGCGGCAGGGCGATGTTCTCGGCTGCGGTCAGCGCCGGCAGCAGGTGGAAACTCTGGAACACGAAGCCGACCTCGCGTGCGCGCAGCTGCGCGCGTGCCTCCTCATCCAGCGCACCAAGCGGGCTGCCGGCCAGGGTGATGCTGCCACGGCTGGGAAGGTCGAGCCCGGCCAGCAGGCCGAGCAGGGTGGTCTTGCCCGAACCGGAGGCGCCGACGATGGCGACCGACGTGCCTTCATGTACCGTCATGCTGACGTTGTCCAGTATGTGGACTTCACCCTCCGGGCCATGCACGGATTTGCCGACGTTGTCGACGGCGATGGCGACGGGCGCGCTGCGGGGGGACAGGCTGTCGATGAGGAGACTCCAATGCGCGTTACGGGACAGGGCCGGCTGTTCGGCCGGATGGGCATGCTGCTGGCATGGTTGCTGCTGGTGCCGGTAATGGCGTGTGCCAAAGGTCAAGCGACCACGGTGCTGGTGATCGGCGACAGCCTCAGTGCCGCCCACAATATCCCGGCAGGTAGCGGCTGGGTGGACCTGCTGGGGCAGCGGCTCAGCACGCGTTCGGCATCGCCGGCCCGGGTGGTCAATGCCAGCATGAGCGGAGAGACCACGGCTGGCGCACTGACCCGGTTGCCGGGCCTGCTGGCCCGGGAGAAGCCCGGCGTGGTGGTGATCGCACTGGGGGGCAACGATGCGTTGCGCGGCCTGACGCCTGCA
Source organism: Pseudomonadota bacterium (assembly GCA_023423605.1). Classification (GTDB taxonomy): domain Bacteria; phylum Pseudomonadota; class Gammaproteobacteria; order Xanthomonadales; family Xanthomonadaceae; genus Stenotrophomonas. The sequence goes on along the minus strand of JAFAFF010000216.1, from coordinate 438 downwards.
CAGATCCGCGGCAACCTGGAAAAGATGATCCAGGCCAGCCGCGCCAGCGGTGCGAAGGTGCTGATGCTGGGCATCGATGTGCCGCCGAACTACGGACCCGCGTATCGCCAGCGCCTCGCGATGGTGTATCGGGATCTGGCAGCCGACAACCGGATCCCCTTGCTACCCTTCCTGCTGGAGGGTGTGGCGCTGCAGCCGGGCATGATGCAGGCCGATGGTCTGCATCCCACCGCCAAGGCGCAACCGAGGATATTGGAGAACGTCTGGCCGCTGCTGTTGCCGCTGTTGTGAACCGGCAAGGAAACCGCTTGCGGCTTCACATCGCGTGCACCGTCGATCCGGCATGTTTCACAAAGCTGAAGTTAGAGGGAAGGTCATGCGTCAGACGAAGGAAACCTCCGGCCTGGTTCTGGTCGTGGAGGACAACCGCAATATCTC
>JAFAFF010000174.1 GCA_023423605.1 Pseudomonadota bacterium | reverse complement strand
ACGATCGAATCGTTCGACCAGTTCGTGGTGCTGCTGCGCAATACCGTCAGCCAGATGGTCTACAAGCACGCCATTTCCACCGTGGTGCCGGCCCGCAACGTCAAGGTCGGCCCGGGCGGCGGATTCGTGCAATCCAACGAAGAAGGTTCATCCGCAGGTGATGACGCTGTTGAATAATCCCGGGGTTTTCCATGTTTGATCGCTCGAAGAAGGGCGAGAACGCGCTGTTGATCCAGCCGCATGCCGGCAAGCTGGAAGAAGACGTGCTCGAGGAATTCGGCGATCTGGCGCGCTCGGCCGGCGCCACCATCGCCGCCACCATCACCGCGCGCATCGACCGTCCCAGTCCGTCGACGTTGATCGGCAGCGGCAAGCTGGATGAAGTGAAGGCCGCCGCCGATGCCACCGGCGCGGACCTGGTGCTGGTCAACCACGCACTGTCGCCGGTGCAGGAACGCAACCTGGAACGTTTCCTGGAACGCCGGGTGATCGACCGTACCGGCCTGATCCTGGATATCTTCGCCCAGCGTGCGCGCAGCCACGACGGCAAGCTGCAGGTGGAGCTTGCCCAGCTGCGTCACCTGGCCACCCGGCTGGTGCGCGGCTGGACCCACCTGGAACGCCAGCGTGGTGGTTCCATCGGCCTGCGCGGCCCGGGTGAAACCCAGCTCGAAACCGATCGTCGCCTGCTGCAGAAGCGGGTGGAACAGCTGCAGAAGCGGCTGGAAAAGGTGGAGGTGCAGCGCAACCAGATGCGCCGTGCGCGCGTACGCAGTGAACTGCCGCGCGTGGCGCTGGTGGGTTATACCAACGCCGGAAAGTCCACCCTGTTCAATGCACTGACCGGCGCGGAAGCCTATGCCGCCGATCAGCTGTTCGCCACGCTGGATCCGACCGTGCGGCGCATCGCGCTGCCCGGCGGCAACGTGGTGCTGGCCGATACGGTCGGCTTCGTGCGCGATCTGCCGCACGATCTGGTCGCCGCCTTCCGTTCCACGTTGTCCGAAGCGCGCGAGGCGGATTTCCTGCTGCACGTCGTCGATGCTGCCGATCCGCATCGCGAGGAACGCATCGCCCAGGTGGATGAAGTGCTGGCTGCCGTGGGGGCGGGCGATCTGCCGCAACTGCTGGTATTCAACAAGATCGACCGCGTCGAGGGTGCCGAGGTCCGCCATGATGGCCAGGATGGCGTGCCGGACGAATCGCGCCGCGAACGCGTATGGATTTCCGCGCGCGATGGGCGTGGCCTGGACCTGCTGCAGTCCGTGCTGGGCAAGCGCCTGGGCCTGCAGCACGTCAGTGCGGCGCTGCGCCTGCCGCCCTCGGCCGGACGGCTGCGCGCGAAGCTGCACCAGATGGAAGTGGTGCGCGAAGAGACGGCTGACGAAGAAGGCTGGCTGCTGCAGGTGGATATTCCGATCGCCGAGGCCGAGAAACTGGCCGCGGCCGAGGACGGTGCGCCCATCCGCGCGCTGCTGCCGGAGAAGCTTCCTGAGTGGTGAGGGGGCGGTAGCGATGCTGCCGGTGTCCTGTTGGTGGCTGCGTGCCGGATGCGGTACAACGGCATACCCCCTTCGACGCTGCCCCCATGACCCTTCCCACCGATGACCTGCTGTCCGCACTGGGCAGCGAACTGGGCCAGCGCCTGCAACAGGCCGGCCTGCAGCTGGTCACTGCCGAAAGCTGCAGTGGCGGCTGGATCGCCAAGGTGATGACCGACATCGCCGGGTCATCGGCCTTCTTCGATTGCGGCATGGTGGTGTACAGCTACGAGGCCAAGCAGCGCCTGCTTGGCGTGCGCGCGCAGACGCTGGAAGCGTTCGGCGCGGTCAGTCGCGAAACCGTGCTGGAGATGGTGTCCGGCGCGCTGGTCAATTCCGGTGCCGGCATCGCGGTGGCGGTGACCGGCATTGCCGGCCCGGGCGGTGGCAGCGACGACAAGCCGGTCGGCAGCGTCTGGATAGGCTGGAAGCGCCGCGGTGGCTATGCGCAGGCGCAGCTGTTCCATTTCCACGGCGACCGCGATGCGATCCGCCGGCAGACCGTTTCGGCGGCATTGCACGGCATCCTCGCGCAGCTGTGAGATGCTGCCGGCTGGCAGTTCGCGGAGCATGCAACGATGTGGGAGACACTGGGAACGGTCCGTGACCTGGGGCGACTGCAGGAAATCGCGGCCGTCCTGATCCGCTATGGATTCGGTGACCTGGTGCGCCGCATCGGCCTGGCCGACGTGCTGGAGCGCGCCGGCAGGCTGCTGCACTGGGGCGAGGATGCGCAGCGGCCGCCGATGACCGCGCCGATGCGCGTGCGGCGCGCGATGGAAGAGCTGGGGCCGACCTTCGTCAAGCTTGGCCAGGTGCTTGCGACCCGCGTGGACCTGTTTCCCGCCGAGTGGATCGCTGAATTCTCCGAACTGCAGAATGCGGTGCCCGCCTTGCCGTACGCGCACATCCGCGCGCAGCTGCAATGCGACCTGGGGGGCGATCCGGAGCAGGTGTTCGCGTGGCTGGAGCAGACGCCGATGGCCGCCGCGTCACTGGCGCAGGCCCATCGCGCGCGGCTGCACGACGGCCGCGAGGTGGTGCTGAAAGTGCGGCGTCCCGGCATCCGCGACGTGGTGGAAGCCGACCTGCGCCTGCTGGCGCGGCTGGCCGACATCATCGAGACGCGACTGCCGGACCTGCGCCGTTACCGCCCCGCCGAGGTGGTGCAGCAGTTCACCGCCTCGTTGCGCCGTGAGCTGGATTTGGCCGCCGAATGCCGCAACGCCGAACGCATCGCCCGTGATTTCGCCGGGCGCGATGACATCCTGATTCCCGCCGTCCATTGGC
>JAFAFF010000071.1 GCA_023423605.1 Pseudomonadota bacterium | reverse complement strand
AGGAATTCCTGGCAGGCGCGACCTACCAGCAGTTCGCGCTGGCGCTGGTACAACGTGCTCCAGGTAGCATGGTCATCGGCGCTGTAACTGTCCCAAGGCTGCTCGATGAGCGCGGTGGTATAGACCGGCACGTATCCCTTGTCGGTCTGCTGGTGTTCGACGCGGCGGGGCGTTCCCTGGTCCATGTGCGACTCCTCTTGCGGTGTCTTCCGATGCTAGGGCAGGGCGGACGCAACAGGGTTGCAAAGTTGCGCCCTTGATCGAAGGTGGCGCAATATTGTTGCGTAAGGTCCATGCTGCGAGGCAACAATGTCCACTGAAGTCCAGTTCGACCGCACGGATCTACGTCTGCTGGCCGAGATCCAGCAGGATGGCCGGGCCACCAATGCCGAGCTGGCGGCGCGGGTCAATCTTTCGCCGTCGGCCTGCCTGCGGCGCCTGCAGCGGCTGGAGGGCGAAGGCGTCATCGCCGGCTACGGTGCGCGGTTGGCGCCCCGACAGATCGGCCTGGGCCTGCAGGCGTTCGTGCGCGTGCAGCTGGAAAAGCACGACCAGCTGGCGATCGCCCGCTTCGCCGACAGCGTCGTGGAGTGGGACGAAGTAGTGGCCTGCCACGCGCTGACCGGCGACATGGACTATCTGCTGCAGATCTATGTGCACGATCTCGAGCACTTTTCCCGCTTTCTGCTGGACAAGCTGCTCAATGCCGCCGGCGTGGCCGACGTCAATTCCAGTTTCGTGCTGCGCACGGTGAAACCATTCCGCGCGTTGCCGCTTTCGCAGCTGGCGTAGAGCGGGGCTCTGCCCCGCTGCACGGTAATGCACCAGCCGGGCAGAGCCCGGCTCTACGTGATACTTCCCGCCCGTCCGGCGATGCTCAGCACTTTTCCTTGCGGCCCATCAACCGTCCCATGCGCGATGGTTCATCGCACTTCGGCGCGGCCACCGGCGGCGGCAGCAGCGCGGCCGCACGCGCTCGCTGGATCTGTTCGACCTTCGCGCGGATCTGCGGCATCGCCGCCATCGCGGCCCGTTCGCCTTCAAGAATGGCCTTGCCGCGCTGGCTGAAATCGGACGCGCCGATGTCCAGTACCTTCGGCCGGATGATGATGTCCGCGCGTGCCAGTTCCTGTTCACCCAGGCGCTGGCCCATGATGGCGATGGACTGGTTGACGATGCCGAGCATGCCCGTGGGCGTGCGGCCACTGGCTTTGCTGGAGATGTCCACGGCGATGACGAATTCGGCGCCGAGCTGGCGTGCCGCGTCCACCGGTACCGGGCTGACCACGCCGCCATCGACGTAATTGTGCTGGCCGATCTTCACCGGTTCGAACACACCGGGAATGCTGCTGGAGGCACGTACTGCCTGACCGACATTACCGCGCACGAACACTGCACGATCACCGGTTTCCAGGTTCGTGGCCACCGCCGCGAAAGGCTTGCCCAGTTTCTCGGCCGGCCGGTTGCCGACCTGCTGGTTCACGTAGTCCTGCAGTTTCTGGCCCTGCACCAGGCCGCCAGAGAACAACCGCACGTCGCGGATGCTCGCTTCATCCAGCGCCACCGCCCGGGTCTGCATCTCGAACGCGTCCATGCCGCTGGCGTACAGCGCACCGACCACGCTGCCGGCGCTGGTGCCGGAGACCGCGACCGGCTCGAAACCATTGGCTTCCAGCATCTTGAGCACTCCGATATGGGCGAACCCCTTGGCTGCGCCGCCGCCAAGGGCGATGCCGATCTTCACCGGTTTTGCCTGTGGTACCACGCTCGGCTGGGGCGGCGGGGCAGGGCGGGCGGCCTCGCCGCCACCACAGCCGGCCAGCAGGCCAAGCAGGGCGACGGACAGCATCAGGCGGGAGCGCGAAGGACTCATCGGGAATTGAAGCGTATGAGGGGAGGGCGCCAGCATAACGTTCCGTGGCAGAGCGGTGACGACCAACGGTCGTCACCCACCGCAAGGTACCACCCACCGCAAGGTACCGCCCGCCGCAAGGTGCCACCCACCGCAAGGTCCGGCCCACCGCAAGGTGCCACTCGCCGCAAGGGCATCAGCCTCACTCACCGCAAGGCCGTCCGGCTCACTCACTACGAGCCGGCCAGCTTCACCCACCGGTGTACTGCGTATGCCCGGGATCCGGCTAGAAGCGGTTGTCGCCGTCCAGGATGCGGCCGATGCCGCCGAGTACGGAGCCTTCGCCGCGGTTCTGGCCGCCGCCCTGCGGTGCGGCCATCCACATCCGCCCGGCCAGCCGCGAGAACGGCAGCGACTGCAGCCAGACCTTGCCCGGTCCGGTGAGCGTGGCCAGGAACACGCCCTCGCCGCCGAACAGCATGCTCTTGATGCCCGCCACCCGGCGCACGTCCATGTCCACGCCGGCGTGGTAGGCCACCACGCAGCCGGTATCGACATCGATGCGCTCGCCGGCCGCCAGTTCGCGCTCGATCACGCAACCGCCGGCATGGATGAACACCCAGCCATCGCCTTCCAGTTTCTGCATGATGAAGCCTTCGCCACCGAACAGGCCGGTCATCACCTTGCGCTGGAACTGCACGCCGATCCGCACTCCGCGTGCGCCGGCCAGGAAACTGTCCTTCTGGCAGATCAGGCGGCCGCCGTGCTCGTCGAGCTTCATCGGCAGTACGGTGCCGGGGTAGGGCGCGGCGAAGGCGACCTTGGCCTTGCCCTGGCCGGTGTGGGTGTACAGCGTGGCGAACAGGCTCTCGCCGGTCAGCACGCGCTTGCCGGCCGCCATCACCTTGTCCATGAAGCCGCCGCCCTTGCCGCTGTGCGAGCCATCGCCGAACACCGTATCCATATGCACGGAGGAATCCTTGAACATCAGCGCCCCCGCCTCGGCGATCGCGCTTTCACCCGGGTCCAGTTCGATCTCCACGAACTGCATTTCATGGCCGACGATGCGGAACTCGATGTCGTCCGCGCGCTGCCGGTGCGGTCCGTTGCCCGGCACCGGCGGCGGATTGGGTGGCATTCCCGGACTGTCGCCACGCAGCTCCGGCACTTCGCTGATCGCCATCCAGCCGCTCATGCCCTGGCACCAGGCCAGCGCCTGTGGATTGGCCTGCGCATGACGGCGCGCGGCCTGGTCATCGAATGGGCCGACACGATCTGCCTGCCCAGGAACATGGAAATACCACTGGCTCATCGTTGCGGGTCCATCGGCTGCGGTAGTGGCGAGTCTAGCGGGCTGGAGCGGACCATCGCGACGCCCATGAACGGGCGGCATTTGCGGCGCGACTGCTGTATTGCAACAATTATCTGGTAGCGCCGTTCCACCCCCTTCCCAACACAGCCTACCGCCATGTCTCCGAACCGCACTGTCCACGACCGCCGCCCGGTCGTGCGCCCGCTCGTTGTCGCCCTGTCCACCCTGCTGCCGCTGGCGGCGACCGCCCAGGAAATTCCCGCCAGCAAGGATCCGGTCGCGCTCGATGCCCTGCAGGTGACCGCACAGCGTCGTGTCGAAAATGCCAAGGACGTGCCGGTGGCGATCACCGCCATCCAGGGCGAGAAGCTGGACGTGCTCGGTTCGGCGGGCGATGACATCCGCTTCCTGGCCGCGCGCGTGCCCAGCCTGAACATTGAATCCTCCTACGGCCGCGCCTTCCCGCGCTTCTACATGCGCGGCCTGGGCAACACCGATTTCGATCTCAATGCCTCCCAGCCGGTATCGCTGGTATACGACGACGTGGTCCAGGAAAGCCCGCTGCTGAAGGGCTTCCCGCTGTTCGACCTGGCTGGCGTGGAAGTGCTGCGTGGCCCGCAGGGAACGTTGTTCGGCCGCAATACCCCGGCCGGCGTGGTCAAGTTCGATTCCGCCCGCCCGTCGCAGGATGCCGATGGCTACCTAAAGGTTGCCTATGGCAGCTATGACACCTGGAACGTGCAGGGCGCCTATGGCGGGCCGCTGACCAGCCGCTGGTCGGCACGCGTCTCGGCGCTGTACCAGCGGCGCGATGACTGGGTGACCAACACCCGTGCCGATGCGCCGGCGCAGGGCTTCGAAGGCTACGACGAAGGCGCCGCGCGCGTGCAGTTCCTGTACGAAGGCGATGACTTCGAGGCGCTGTTCAACCTGCACAAGCGCAAGCTCAACGGCACTGCGCGCCTGTTCCGCGCCAACATCATCCAGCCCGGCAGCAACGCGCTGGTGGAAAACTTCGACCGCGACGAAGTGGCCACTGACGGGCAGAACTTCTCCGACCTGGAAACCTGGGGCGGCAGCGCGCGCCTGCAGTGGAACCTCGGCAGCGTGACCCTGCATTCGATCACGGGTTACGAGACGGCCGAGTCGCTCAACCATGGCGACATCGACGGCGGCTACGGCGCCGCGTTCCTGGGCGATGGCAATTACGGTCCCGGCATGATCCCGTTCCCGTCCGAATCGGCCGACGGCCTGCCGCACCACCGCCAGTGGACGCAGGAATTCCGCGTGGAATCCAACGAATGGGGCCGCTTCGACTGGCAGGCCGGTGTGTTCTACTTCGATGAAGACGTCACCATCGACAGTTTCAACTACGATTCGCTTACGCCCGGCAACCCGCAGACCGGCCATGCCGTGCAGCAGCAGCGCAACAAGGCCTGGGCCGCTTTCGCCTCCGGCGATTTCGATGTCACCGACAGGTTCAAGCTGCGCGGCGGCGTGCGCTATACGCAGGACAAGAAGGATTTCACCGCCAGTGTGCTGCAGGCGGTGGACGGCGGCACGCCGGTCAGCGGTCCGTACGTGGCCAACACCGATGTCGATGACGTCAGCTGGGACCTGAGCGGTGTGTACCAGCTCACCGACAACGTCAACGCATACGCACGCGTGGCCAAGGGATTCCGCGCGCCGTCCATCCAGGGCCGTCTGGCTTTCGGCGGCGTCACCCAGGCCGATTCGGAGAAGGTGATTTCGTACGAGGCCGGCATCAAGGCCGATCTGTTCGACCGCCGTGCGCGCCTGGGCTTCAACGTGTTCCGCTACAACGTGGATGGCCAGCAGTTGATCGCGGTGGGCGGCAGCAACAACACCGCCACCCTGCTCAATGCCGACAAGACCATCGGCCAGGGCGCGGAACTGGATTTCGAAGCCTACTTGACCGACAACGTGCTGCTGACCCTGGGCAGCAGCTACAACGACACCGAGATCAAGGACAGTGACCTGGCGGTGGCGATCTGCGGTGGCGGCTGCACCATCACCGATCCGACCACGGTGATCGACGGCGCCACCTATGCGCTGGTCAACGGCAATTCGCTGCCGCAGGCGCCAAGGTGGATCCACAACCTGACCCTGCGTGCCGGGTTCCCGGTGAACGATGCCAGCGAGGTCTACGTGTACACCGACTGGGCGTACAAGAGCGCGGTGAATTTCTTCCTGTACGAATCGCCGGAGTTCCGCAGCCGCAGCTCGCTGGAAGGTGGCCTGCGCCTGGGCTACAACTGGGATTACGGCCAGTACGACGTGGCCGTGTTTGGCCGCAACCTGACCAACCAGACCCGTGTGGTCGGTGCGATCGACTTCAACAACCTGACCGGATTCCTCAACGAGCCGCGTACGTACGGCGTGGAGTTCACCGCCAGGTTCTGAGCCCCGCACCGCCGGGCTCTTCCTCATCGTGCAGCGGGGCAGAGCCCCGCTCTACGTCAGGTCGGGTAGAGCCGGGCTCTGCCCGGCTGATGCATTGCCGCGCAGCGGGGCAGAGCCCCGCTCTACGTGTCGCCTTACAGCGCGCTCTGCGGGCGCACTTCCAGCACCGCCTCTTCGGCCGCGCAATCGCGGCTGGAATGCCTGCCGGCCTTGTGGGCCGCTTCGATCTCGCGGCGGGCCGCCAGCAGGTCGCTGTTGAATGCGGCGTTGCCATGCAGGCGCGCTACCGCCGCCGCACCCATGAAGCGTCCCTCCAGGATGTCGCTCTGCCAGTGCACGTTGCAGACCAGCCGGCTCTCGCCGTAGTTGCGTCCACGCGCCACGATGGCATCGGCGCGCTCGGGCACGATCTCCGACAGGATCAACGCCCAGGCCCAGCCGATGGAGGTGTGCCCGGATGGATACGATCCATTGCCGCGCAGGCCGGGCTCGTCATCGGGCGTGCAGGTCGGTTCGCCGTTGACCATGAACGGACGGGGGCGCTGGTGGTGTTTCTTCGCTGCACGGGTGGCGGCGCTGGCATCGATGCGGCTGCGCTCCAGCAGGCGGTACAGCGCGGGGGTCTGCCGTGCATCCACATCCAGGTCGATCGCGCAGGAGAACTGGTTGGCACCTTCGGGGAAGCCAAGTTCCGCATCATGCGTGGCCTGGATGAAACGTGGCGTGCGACGCAGCGCCCGCGCTTCACGGCTGACCTGTTCGTCCAGCGCGAAGCCGGCCGAACCCGCCGCCGGAGGTGAAGGGACCAACGCCAGGCTGGCCGGTACGGCGGCGGTGTCCAGATAACCCACCGCCCTGGCGGTGGCCCTGGCTTCGCCACCATCCGGCCTGGCGGCGGTGGCGGCACACCCCGCCAGCAACATCAACAGGGCAAGGCCGAGCAGCGGGCGGCGGGATGAAGTGATCGGAGGCATCGACGGGCTCAACATGGGGAATATCAGGTCCCATGATCGCAGCCATGGGCATGGCCCGCAGCGCCCATCGGTCATGCTGCCAGATCCGGCAAGGCGATCGCCCCACGTGCTTGGAACCGTTATCTACTGTCGGAAATCCCTGAAATCCGGGGCGTGAGCACGTACGTCCACCGTCCACTGCGTCGAGCATCAGGCTGCGCCCGTTCGGGGCGGAACCACGGACAAGGGAGACTCGCGATGCACGCCATTGAGACGGGGGGAACGGCCCTGTTAGTACTGCTGATATCACTGCCGGCGCTTGCCGCCGATATACAGGGGGTGGCCTTCGTGCACGGTACGGGGGTGCACACCAATGCCACGCAGGACTACTGGCAGCCGGCGATCATCGACACCGTCCGCCATGGCCTGGCGGACAGGGACAACTATCTGGTCGTCAACTGCGACTTCAACCAGTACATGTGGAAGGCGGAGGCCGCTGGTTGCCTGGCTGACCAGCTGTCCGGCTTCATCGACAGCCGTGGCATTACCCGCCTGGTCGTGATCACCCATTCCAACGGCGGCAACGTGATGCGGTGGATCCTGTCCAATCCGACTTACGACCGCCGTTACCCGAAGATCATCGATCGCGTGGACAAGGTCATAGCGCTGGCTCCGTCATCGGCAGGCACGCCATTGGCCGATGCGGTATTGAACGGCAACCTCTTCGAAAAGACGCTGGGCTGGCTGCTGGGTTACCGCAGCGACGCGGTGCGGCAGCAACAGGTAGGCCACATGGGGATCTACAACGCGCAGCAACTGTACGGCACGGTTGGTCGTCCGGCATTGCCCAGGCCCTTCCGCGTGGTGGTCGGCAGCGACGTCGATTCGGCCCCGTGGGACAGTGGCAGCCATTGCGGCGGCCATGCCGCCAATGTCGGTCTGGAGTTCACCCGGCATTGGCTTTCGTCCTGTTCCGACGGCTTCCTGGATTGCAGCAGCCAGGAGGCAGCCGGATCACTCTGGTTCACTGACCGGACGCGGACACGCCAGGCCAGGTCGCTCAGCCATACCCAGAGCCGCCGCGAGTGTTTCGGCCTGGGCTCGCTTCTGCGCGACGATCTGTCCCAATGAGGAAGGCCTCGATGATCATCCGTCTCCCTTGCCTGGCAGCCACCGCCATGGTGCTCATTCTTCCTGCGGCTGCCGCCGTTGTAACGCAGCCGTTGCGCGCGCTCGCCGAGGGCGATCAGGTGCCCACTACGCTGGTTGCCGCCCCTTTGTCTGGCCAGGACAGTGAGCGCGCGCCATTGTCCTTTGCCTGGGCGCTGGATCCTGCCATGCCGCTGCAGACCGCCGGGCCCAGCGCATCGATCAGCCACAGCTACTGGCTGCAGGTCGAAGGCAGGCAGCTGCGTAGCGGCCTGAACGTGCCGCTGACCGCACCGGGCGCAGTTGTCCAGCTCAGCCCTGTTCCGGGCGCGCGCGCGCTGCCGGCCGATGAGGTGGATCTGTACGATCCGGCCGGCCACGGCAGCGTGGCGCGCCGTATCGATGCGCGGCCCCTGCAGGAGGCCGGATGGCCAACGCACGATGGCAGCAGCCTGCTGCGCTCCGGTGCGACCAGCGCGGCCGGTGCCTATACCCTGCGCAGCGCGCGGGCGCAGGGGCGCTATGTTGTCCAGGTGCTGGAGCCGGACAGCCCGATACGGCTGGACGTGCAGGTCAGTCCTTCGTGGGTGCTGGCAGGCGGCCAGGTGCGGTTGCAGGCGCGGCTTCTGGCGGAGGAGGCCGGCGCGGCGCCGGTGCCGGCCCATCACGCCGGACTGGTGGGCGAAGCGCTGCTGGTGGCTCCCGACGGACGCAGCTGGCGGCATCGGTTGCTGCGTGGCGACGATGGCAGCCTTGGCGCCCAGGTGCGGGTTCCAGCCGATACCGGTACGGCACCGGGTTTGTGGGAACTGCAGGTATTCACCCAGGCGGATGGTGTGCTGCGCGATGGCCGCGTGGCCTTCGCGGCCGCGCGGCCGACCGCGCGTTTCACCGGCAAGGCCATGACCGATGCGCACAGCCGCCAGGTCGGTTTGTCGTTGGCGGTGATGTCTGCCGGGCGCTACGAGGTGCGAGGTACCTTGCATGCCACGGCGGGCGATGGCCGGTTACGGCCGGTGGCACGGGCGCATGCCGCCGCCTGGTTCGATGGAGCCAAGCACGGCGTGCTGACGCTTCCCTTCGACCAGGTGCCCCTGCCGGTCGGATTCGGCCCTCCCTACGAACTGCGTGACCTTCAGCTGCAGGACCAGACCCGGATGGCCCTGGTCGAATCGCGCGCGGTGGCGCTGGGATTCCCGGAAGCGCAGGCTGCGGGCAACATGCCAGGGCATGGGACAGCCCTGAACCGGTTGCCGCCTACCCGGCACTCGCGCTCAGTCGGCCGGAGTGCTCGACGACCCTGACCGTCCCTCCGAACACCGCCGACAACGGGGCATCCTGCAGCAGTGCGGAGCGGGTTCCATCGGCCAGTATCCGGCCCTCGCGGAGCAGTACCACGCGTGCTATCTCAGGGATGATTTCTTCGATGTGATGGGTGACCAGCACCAGGGTGATGCCCTGTCGTGCCAGGTTCCGCATGATGTCGATCAGCTGTTGGCGTGCCACCAGGTCCAGGCCCGTGGAGGGCTCATCCAGCAGCAGCGCCTGTGGCCGGTTGACCAGCGCACGGGCGATCAGCACGCGCCGGGCTTCCCCCGCCGACAGTTCGGCATAGGCGCGCTCACGCAGGGCCAGCGCGCCGGTCATGGCCAGTGCCTGTGCCGCGCGCTCGCGCATGTCCGCGCTGATCTCACGGAACGACGGCACCACGTAACTGGCGAAGAAGCCGCTCAGCACCGCCTGTTCGGCAGTCAGGCCGGGCATGTCGGCCAGGTTGCTGCTCAGGTCGCCGCTGACGATGCCCAGCTGGGCGCGCAGCCTGTCCACCTGCCAGCGCTGCTGGCCAAGCACCTTCACCGGGATGCCACCGCCGGCCTGCGCCAGCGGATACAGTTCGCGGGTGATCAGCTTGATGAAAGTGGACTTGCCGCAGCCGTTCGGCCCCAGCAGCGCGGTGTGCTGCCCCTGGGCGATCCGCAGGCTGAGGGCGTGCAGCACCTTCACCTGCCCGCGCACCACCGTGGCGCGGTCCAGTTCGATCAGTGGCGCCGCATCCGTGGGCGGGGCGGCGGGCGATGCGGTGGCGACGGGATCCAGGCAGGACAACGGACGGTTCCAGTAACAGGAGGGGGACGGCGGCTGCCGGAGATGCAGTTTGCTACGACAGCCGGCATGATGTCTGCCACTTCGTTGCCACCGGCACCTGGCCGGCCAGGAGTCCGCCTTGCCCGATCCGCAGACCTGCCTGTGGCTGTCCGTGCCCCGGCGCGATGCCGGCAGCGGACGAACCGGTATGCTGGCGCTGGTGGCCGGGCTGTGCCTGGCAACGGCAGGCCATGCGCAGGTCACCGATACCGCCAGCTACCTGCAGCGGATGGACCTGGATGGCGACGGGCGGGTCAGCGAGCAGGAGTACGTGCAGTGGATGCTGTACGCGTTTGATCGCATGGACACCGACGGCGATGGCACGCTGGCCCCGCACGAACTGCCGGGCGGCAAGGGACGCCCGATCACGCGTGCGCAGCACCGGCAGACGCTGGTGCAGCGTTTCCATCGCCAGGATGCCAACGGCGACGGTTACCTTGATGCCCGCGAACTGGCGGCGCCGCCCCGCTGAGTGGCCGCCCCACGGCGGCGTAGAATCCGTTTCATGCCCGAACTTCCCGAAGTCGAAACCACCCGCCGCGGCCTGGCGCCCCATCTGCTGGGCCGCGCCATCCACGGGGTGATCCTGCGCCGCGCCGACCTGCGCTGGCCGATTCCACCGGAGGTGGCCACGCTGCTGCCGGGACAGCGCATCGACGACGTGCGCCGGCGTGCCAAGTATCTGTTGCTGGATACCGCCATCGGCAGCGCCGTCCTGCACCTGGGCATGTCCGGCAGCCTGCGCGTGCTGCCCGGCGATACCCCGCTGCGCAGCCACGATCATGTGGATATCAGCCTGGACAACGGGCAGCTGCTGCGGTTCAACGATCCGCGCCGCTTCGGCAGCCTGCTGTGGCAGCCGGCTGGTGAAGTCCATCCCCTGCTGCGCGGGCTGGGACCGGAACCGCTGGAGGACGCCTTCGACGGCGACCATCTGTTCGAACGCAGCCGGGGGCGTCGCGTGCCGGTCAAGGCGTTCCTGATGGACCAGGCGGTGGTCGTGGGGGTGGGCAACATCTATGCGGCCGAAAGCCTGTTCCGCGCCGGTATCAGTCCGCTGCGCGAAGCGGGCAGGGTATCGCGCGAGCGTTACCGGCGGCTGGCCACGGCGATCAAGGACATCCTGGGCCATGCCATCGTCCGCGGCGGCACCACCCTGCGTGATTTCATCAGTCCCGATGGCGCACCGGGCTACTTCGAGCAGGAGCTGGCGGTGTACGGCCGGGACGGGCAGGCATGTCCGGCCTGCGGACGGATGCTCCGGCACGCGATGATCGGCCAGCGCGCCAGCGTGTGGTGCGGTTACTGCCAGCGCTGAACGGATGCCTGCCTGCCGCTGCTGCCGATTAACGAATGTGTTCGCATAATGGGCCCTTTCCACGCACCGGCGGCTTCGAATGCAACGACGCGATTTCCTCCGTAACGCTTCCCTGGCTCTGGCGGCGCTCGGCCTGCCGGCATTGTCGGCCGCGGCGGACAAGGGACGGCAGCTTGGCCTGCGCCGGCTGGGGCAGCCGCAACCGTTCGATTTCGCTACGTTGAAGGGCCAGGCACGTGCGTTGGCAGCCGCGCCCTACCAGACTCACAAACGTACCTTGCCGGGTCCGGTGGAGGCGCTGGACTGGGATCAGTATCAATCCATCAGCTACCGCCAGGACCACGCACTGTGGGCAGACCAGCCAGGAAAATTCCAGGCGAAGTTCTTCCATCTGGGCCTGTACTTCCATTCGCCGGTGCGGATGTTCGATGTGGTGGACGGCAAGGCCCAGGAACTGGCCTATGACGGTGCCGCGTTCGATTATGGGAAGAGCGGCATCAAGGATGGCCAGCTGCCGGCGGACCTGGGTTTTGCCGGCTTCCGTCTCAACACGCGCAAGGACACCGATCGCGACTTCGCTGCGTTCCTCGGTGCCAGCTACTTCCGTGCCGTGGGCAAGGAAGGCCAGTACGGGCAGTCGGCCCGTGGCCTGGCGATCGATACCGGACTGGGACGGCCGGAGGAATTCCCTGATTTCATCGCCTATTACCTGGAACAGCCGGCAGCGGATTCCGATACGCTCATCGTGTACGCACTGCTGGATTCGCCCAGCGTGGCCGGTGCGTGGCGTTTTGCCATCACCAATGGCGATGTGCTGCTGATGGACATCGACAGCGCGCTGTATCCGCGCACGACCATCGAGCGGCTGGGCATCGCACCGTGCACCAGCATGTACCAGGTGGGCGAGAACGACCGTCGCATGGGCTGGGACTGGCGGCCGGAGATCCACGATACCGACGGGCTGTCGATGTGGACCGGTGGCGGTGAGTGGATCTGGCGGCCGCTGTGCAATCCCCGCGACCTGCGGTTCAACATGTTCGTGGACCGCAATCCACGTGGCTTCGGCCTGTTGCAGCGTGATCGTGATTTCGATCACTACCAGGACGATGGCGTGTTCTACGAGAAGCGTCCCTGCCTGTGGGTGGAACCCAAGGGCGACTGGGGTGAAGGATCGGTGCAGCTGGTGGAGATTCCCACCGTCGACGAAACGTTCGACAATATCGTGGCTTTCTGGAATCCGAAGGAAAAGCCACAACCCGGCAAGGAGCTGTTGATCGGCTATCGGCTGTACTGGGGGGCCGAACCCCCGGCGCGCCCGCCGATGGCGCGATGCGTGGCCAGCCGGACCGGACTGGGTGGCGTCATCGGCAGGAAGCGCAGCTATTTCTCCTGGCGTTTCGCGGTGGATTTCGCCGGTGGCGAACTGGCCGCGCTGATCGACACGGCCGAGGTGGAGGCGGTGGTGGAAACCAGCCGTGGCCGGGTGGAGATCGTCTCGGCACGGCCGCTGCGGGAGATCGACGGCTATCG
>JAFAFF010000358.1 GCA_023423605.1 Pseudomonadota bacterium | reverse complement strand
TGGCATCCGGCTCGCCCACGCCGATATGGTCCCAGTGCGCGCTGTACACCACCGTCTCGTCCGGATGGCTGCTGCCTTCCAGGCGCGCGGCCACATTGTGCGAGGTGATCACTTCGGTCTTCACCGCATAGGCCGCATCCAGGCTCGCTCCGGTCAACGGCACCGGCTTGAAATCGCGCTGCTGCGCCTGCTTTTTCAGGGCGTCGAAGTCCAGCCCGGCGGACCGGAACAGGTCCACCGCAAGGTCGCGCTGGATCCAGCCTTCCAGCAGCGGGTGGCTGTCGGCCGGCGTGTCGCGCACCACGTCGAACATGGTGTTGGTATTGGAGCCGGCCACCGTTGCCCAGCCGTAGGAGGCCGGCGCGGTTTCATGCACGATGAGCACGCCCAGCGCACCCTGGCGTGCGCCCTCCTCGTACTTGTAGGTCCAGCGACCGTAATAGGTCATGCCCTTGCCGTCGAAATCGCCCTGGCCGGTCTCGAAATCCGGATCGTTGATCAGCACCACGGCGATCTTGCCTGCCAGGTCCACGCCCTTGAAATCATCCCAGTTCTTCTCCGGCGCCTTCACGCCGTAGCCGAGGAACACCAGGGGCGCCTTGTCGATATCCACGCGCTCGGCGCCGTTCATCGCCGCGCGTACCGCGATCTGCCGACCCTGCTCCAGCGGCAGCGCCTTCGCTCCCTGGTGCAGCGTCAACTGCGGCGTGCCTACGATATCGCCCTTGCGCAGCGGCACTGCCTGCGTCCACAGGCGCTTGCCATCCTGCAGATCGCCGCCCGGCTGCAGGCCGGCGGCCTCGAACTGCCGGCTCAGGAAGGCCAGCGTCTTCTGCTCGCCGGCGGTCGCGGGCGAACGGCCTTCGTAGGCATCCGATGCCAGTTCCTTCACGTCGGCGGAAATCCGCGCACCATCGAACTTCGGCGTCGCCGCCATCAGCGCGGAGGACACCGACAGGGCCAGCACGCTCAACACCACTCGCTTCATTGCGCTCTCCAGCAGTACATTCACAGGAGGGCGAGTGTAAGCCACGCGCGCGCGCCGCGTTCCGGCAGCGCCGGCCGGCCGTCGCAAGGGCTTACCGCTGGTTGCCGGCACGTGCCAGCAACACCTCGCGTTCGCGTATGTTGGTGGCCAGGGTGGCGGCATGGGCGAAAGCCCTGCACGCATCCTCCGACCGCCCCAGTTGCGCAAGCAGCTCACCGTGCACGGCCCACAGCGGCGCGTAGGCCTGCAGTCGTGCGTCCTGCAGCAGCGGCTGCAGCTGGCCCCAGGCAGCAAGGGGTCCGTCGGCACGCGATACCGCCACCACCGCATTCAATGCGATCACCGGCGATGGCTGCACCTGCACCAGGCGCGCATACAACGCCGCGATCCGCGCCCAGTCGGTCTCTTCGGCCGCGCGTGCCCGTGCATGGCATTCGGCGATGCCCGCCTGCAACACGTAGGCATCGTCGTCGCCCCCCAACTGCCGCGCCTGCTGCAGCGCAGCCCGTCCGCGCGCGATCTGCAGCCAGTCCCAACGTGCACGATCCTGCTGCTCCAGAAGTACCGCGCGGCCATCGGCGGCACTGCGCGCAGCATTGCGCGACGCCTGCAGCTCCATCAACGCCAGCAGCCCATGCACGGCCGCATGGCCCGGAAGCCGGCCTGCCAGTATCCGCCCCAGCCGCAACGCCTCCTCGCACAGCGCCGGACGCATCCAGTGCTCGCCAGCGCTGGCCGCATACCCCTCGTTGAACACCAGGTACACCACCTCCAGCACCGATTGCAGCCGTTCCGGCAGTGCCGCTTCCCGTGGCACTTCGAAGGGTACCTGCCGCTGCGCCAGCGTGCGCTTGGCACGCACGATGCGCTGGGCGATGGTGGCTTCCGGTTGCAGGAAGGCACGTGCGATCTCCACCGTCGACAGGCCAGCCAGCAGGCGCAGGGTCAACGCCACCCGCGCATCGGCGGAAAGCACCGGGTGGCAGGCCACGAACATCAGCCGCAGCAGGTCATCGCCGATGTCGTCGCCCAGCGCATCGCTGTCATCGGGTGCCACGCCGGCAGGTGGCTGCAGGGCATCGCCCCAGCACGCGTGCTGGTCCGCCACCCGCTGGTGCTGTCGCAGTACATCGATGGCGCGGTTGCGGGCAGCGGTCATCAGCCACGCTCCTGGATTGTCCGGCATTCCTTCGGCTGGCCAGCGCTCCAGCGCGGCCAGCCAGCAGTCCTGCACCAGTTCCTCGGCACGACCGATATCGCCGCCCAGCATCCGCGCCACCCGCGCGATCAGCGCCGGCGACTCCATCCGCCACAGGGTGTCCAGGCGCTCACGCATCAGCCCGGCTCGCCCTCCATCCAGGCCACTTCCCACAGGTGGCCATCCAGGTCCTGGAAGCCCCGCTGGTACATGAAGCCGTGATCGCGCGCGGGCTGCGGCTCCTGCGCTCCGGCCGCCAGCGCCTTCTCCAGCATCGCGTCCACCGCGTCGCGGCTGTGTGCGGAAAGGCAGGTGATCACTTCGGTGCCGGCATGCGCATCGGCAACCGGCTTGGCGGAAAACTGCTGGAAGAACGACGTGGTCAGCAACATCACGAAGATCGTTTCGCTGACCACCATGCAGGCCGCATTCTCGTCGGTGAACGCAGGATTGAACCGGTAGCCGAGTGCGTCGAAAAAGCGCCTGGACGCGGCCAGGTCCTGGACCGGCAGATTGATGAAGATCTTCTGTGCGTGCGGTGCGTTCATCGGCGGCGTGCTCGTCTGCTGCGTGCTCGTGACGGGTGTGGTCTGGTCGAGTGTGCTCATGTGGGTATCTCCGGGCTCAGGGCGTTTTCATGAAATTGACCATCCAGGGCTTGCCGTAGCGGTCCACCAGCATGCCCCAGCGATGCGCCCAGAAGGTTTCGGCGATGGGCATGCGGATTTCGCCGCCATCGGCCAGCGCGGCGAACACGCGCTCGGCGTCCTCGACCGAATCCACCTCCACGTTGATCGTGGTGCCACCGCGCTTGCCATCGCCCGGTCCGTCGGCAGCCATCAGCACCGCCGTTCCCACTTCCAGCTGGGCGTGGGCGACGTGGTCCAGCGTATCGGCAGGCATTCCATTGCATCCGTCCATGCCGTCCGACGGCGGCATGTCGCGGTACTTCATTTCCGATGTCACCGCACCGCCCAGGGCCTTTGCGTAGAACGCCATCGCCTCGTGGGCCTGTCCGTTGAAATCCAGGAAGGGAATAAATTTCATGTCGATATCTCCGGTAGCAAAAAGAAGGGGCGCGCGTCAGCGGGCGTCGATGCTTTCGCGCAGACGCTGCTCCTGTGCGCGCAGTTCGGCGGTGAAGGCCTCACCGAATTCTTCCTCGGTCATCACCCTGCGCAGTTCCAGCTCATCGCCCGCAGCAAACGGTGCGCGCTGCGCCCACTCCAATGCCTCCTCCAGCGAACGCACCTGCCACAGCCAGAACCCTGCCACCAGCGTGTGCGGATCGGCGAACGGACCCTGCACGATCTGCCGCCCCTGCTCACCGAAGCGCACCCGGTGGCCACGCTGGCTGGCATCCAGCCCCTCGCCGGCGAGCATCACCCCGGCGCGTACCAGTTCTTCGTTGAAGCGCCCCATTGCCTCCAGGTCCGCCTGGCTGGGCAGTTCTCCCGCTTCGATGCGGGCATTGGACTTCACGATGACCATTACTTTCATGAGCATTCTCCACCGTGCCGGGAGCTGCCGGGCCTTCATGATGACGACGAACCACAGGCACGGAAATCGACATGCCAGGATGAATCCATCCATACCACCATGGGCAGCCCCGCATGCCGCAGTGCAGCACAGGGCGTGCAGCGGCCTGGGCCATCATGCAGGCCCCATCCCTGAAGGATCCCGCACCATGCAGCAGTACGCGCTCCTGATCTACATCGACCCCGCCTTGCTGCAGGCCTTGCCCAGTGCCGACTTCGATGTCCTGATGCAGGATTGCCTGCGACATGCCGACGCGCTGCAGGCACAGGGCGTGCTGCTGGGATCACAGAAGCTGCAGCCGGTGGAGCAGGCGTCCACGCTGCGCGTGCGCGACGGCCAGGAGCGCCTGCTGGACGGACCGTTCGCCGAAACCCGCGAACTGCTGGCCGGCTTCAACCTCATACAGGCCATCGACCGCGACGACGCCCTGCGCATCGCCCGCGACTTCCCATGGGCGCGTTTTGGCAGCATCGAAGTCCGCCCGCTGGACGACCTCGACGCCTGGCGCCAGAAAAGGGGGACGGAGGCAGTTAATTCCAATTAACCACCTCCGTCCCCATCAGCGCGCGGGGGTTTCCGGGCCGGTACCCAGCGCTTGGCGGTAGCGCGCGTACAGCGCCATCACCTTGTCCACGTAGGCCAGCGTTTCGGCATACGGCGGCACGCCCTTGTAGCGGGTCACCGCGCCGATGCCGGCGTTGTAGGCGGCTGCCGCCAGCACGCGGTCGCCGTTGTAACGGCGCAGCAGCGAACGCATGTGCCGTGCGCCGCCGTCGATCGACTGCGCCGCCGACAGCGGATCAACCACACCGTACTCCCGCGCGGTTTCAGGCATCAGCCATAACGCCCTGCGCGCCCTTGGCCGACACCGCCGCCGCATGGAAACCGCTCTCGGCATGGGCAATCGCGCGCAGCCATGCGTCGTCCACGCCGGTCGCCTTCGCCGCCGCCTTGAACTGCCGTGCATGTGGGCGCAGCTGGGCCGGCCCCAGGCTGCCCATGCCTTCATGCGCGGGCTCGCCCGGCGGCGTGGCCACGGTGAACTTCAGGTACACACGCGAACCCGGCAGGTTGCGTGTCGAATACACCAGCCGACCGTCCTGCTCGCGCTCATACAGGGTCCCGCTGAAAACGCCCATGTTTCCCCACAGGTTCGGCGTCTGTATGGCCGCATCGTCGATCTCCTTCGGCGTGCATCGCGACCCGGGCTCGGGTGCCGTCGCCATGCTGACGGTAGTGCCCTGCACGCAGCGGTAGACCGTGCGCGCGTGGACCGCACCCGCCGACAGGCACGGCAGCAGTACGACCAGCAGGGCGACACGCAGGGACATCGCGGTTCATGACAGGCAGCAAAGGCCGGCGGATGTTCGACCCGTCACCGCGAAACCCGGGTGAAGGCAGTGGATGTCGCATTCAGGCCGCTGCCATGGCCCGATATCAGTGCCATTGCTGCATGCAGCATTGCCTGCGCGGCACGTCCTCCCCGCACTCCTGCCGGTTCCGCTAGGCTGGTGTCGCCACGGACAGCCCGCCCATCGGCCGGTCCTGACGCCACGCCTCCTGCCACGGGCCTACGATGAACCGCATCCGCATCCTGCTCATCATGATCGGCGTGACCCTGCTGACCGCCATGCTGGCCATGGCACTGATGACCTGGATGAGCTGGCGGCAGGCCACCCAGACCGCACGAAGGGAAGTGCAGCAGACCGCCGAGCGCGCGCTCGGGCGCGCCGAACGTTCCTACAGCCAGGCGCTGGCGGTACTGCGGTCGTTGCAGCAGGACCACCTCGAACCGTGCAGCGCCGGACACATCCGCCTGATGCAGTCCAGGGTGATCACCACCCCGTCGGTGGACCAGATAGGCTATTTCCACGAGGGCCAGCTGTTGTGCAGTTCCTGGGGCCGGCCGGCGGTGCCGGTGCGCTGGTCGGAGCCCCACCACACCACCGCCGATGGCGCCGCCGTGCAGCTGGATGTGCAACCGCGCGCTGCCTATGGCCGTCGTATGCTCTCCTTGCGATTGGGCAACTACGACGCACTGATGGATCCGCGTCACTTCGTGGATCTCATCGCCGCACAGGACATGCGCCTTGCCATCGCCACGCCCGATGGCCGCCTCATCGCGCGCCAGCCCATGCCCGATTCCACGCTGCTGGACGAGCTGTTGCGCCAGCCCCGCAGCGGCATGGACGACAACGCCCTGTTCGCCACCGCGCGCAGCGAAGACTGGCTGGCCATCGTGATTGCGCCACGCACGCCCCTGCGCACCATCGTCCAGCGCCAGCTGGCGTCCATCCTGCCGATCAGCGCGCTGCTGGCACTGGGAGCGGCGGGCATCGCGTTCTGGCTGTCACGCCGGCACCTCTCCCTGCGCGGCGAACTGGCCCAGGCCATCCGCCGCAAGGAAATCCATGTGGTCTACCAACCGATCATCGAACTGGAAACCGGCATCTGCGTAGGCGCCGAAGCGCTGGTCAGATGGCAGCGGCGCGATGGCAGCGATGTGCGCCCGGACCTGTTCATCCCGGTGGCCGAAGAATCCGGCCTGGTGGAATCCATCACCGACCTGGTCATCGAGCGCGTGGTCGCGGACATGCGCGAGCTGCTGGTGAACGACCGCAGCGTCCACATCGCCATCAACGTCGCGCCGGAAGACATGATCACCGGGCGCGCGCTGAAGGTCATCGCGGACACACTGGCCGGCACCGGCATCAACAACCAGCAGATCTGGCTGGAGGCCACCGAACGCGGCTTCATGGACATCGAACGCGCACGCGCGGTCATTTCCGCCGCACGCCATGCCGGGCACGCGGTGGCCATCGACGATTTCGGCGTGGGTTACTCCAACCTGCAGTACCTGCAGCAGCTTCCGCTGGACGCGCTGAAGATCGACAAGCTGTTCATCGAGGCGATCGGCACCGACAGTGCCACCAGCCCAGTGACCGGCCACATCATCGACATGGCCAAGACACTGGGCCTGCTGGTGGTCGCCGAAGGCGTGGAAACCGAAGCGCAGCTGGCCTATCTGCATGGCCGCCAGGTCGAGTTCGGGCAGGGCTGGCTGTTTTCCAGGGCGCTGCGCCGCGATGCCTTCATCGCCTACCACCAGCGCCGTCGCGAACTGTACGGCACCGCCCGCGCGGACATGCAGAACGACCGCCGCCACTGACCGCCATCGCCATCCCGGGGCGCAGGCGCACGCCAGCGTTCATCCCCATGTCCTTATACTTGCTACGTTTACCCGGAGGTCCACGCCGATGCGGCACTGATGCCGCCGTCCTTCTGACGGCCTGATTCTTCCCGCCCCTGCGCGCAGGGGGAGTCGATGGCATCTGCTGGAGGTCGTATGACCACGCATCCGCTCACGCTTGACCGCGTGACACACCGCCTGCCCGATGGGCGCACCCTGTTTTCCGATCTGTCGTTTTCCTTCGAACCCGTCCGTACCGGGCTGGTTGGCGCCAACGGCGTGGGCAAGAGTGTGCTTGCCCGCCTGCTTTGCGGTGCCGAGACGCCTGCGGCCGGCCGCTGCCATGGCGGCGGCCGTGTGTTCCTGCTTCCCGCACTCAGCGGCCGGCCGCAGGGCACCGTGGCCGACCTGTGCGCGGTGGCCCCGGTGCTGGCCGCGCTGGACCGCATCGCCCAGGGCAGCGTGGACCCGGAGGATTTCAGCACCGTCGGTGACCGCTGGGATCTGCGCGAACGCCTGCGCCAGCGCTGGGCGCAGGAGGGTCTGCCAGCTGACCTGCGCCCGCAGGACGCAGCCAGCCGCCTGAGTGGCGGCCAGGCCATGCAGGTCGCACTTTCCGGCGCCTGGGCCAGCGACGCGGACTGGCTGATCCTCGATGAACCCAGCAACCATCTCGATGCACGACACCGCGCGCTGCTGCAACAGCAGCTTTCGCAGTGGCGGGCAGGCCTGTTGGTGATCAGTCACGACCGGACGCTGCTGGAGGACATGCAGTGCATCGTCGAACTGGATGCACGCGGCCTGCAGCGTTTCAGCGGCCCGTATTCCCACTATGCCCGACTGCGCGCAACGCAGCTGGCCAGTGCGCAGGCGCAGCTGGAACATGCGCGTCACCAGCATCGCCGGCAACTGCAGGAGGCGCGTGAACTGGAGCAGCGTGCCCAGCAGCGGCAGGCACGTGGCGAGCGCAACGCACGCACCGCGAACCAGGCGCCGATCCTGCTTGGCCTGGCCAAGCGGCGCGCGCAGGCCACGGCGGCACGCCATGCGCACCTGCAGGAACTGCGGCTGGACGAAAGCGCGGCACGCCTGCGGCAGGCTGCATCGCGCGTGGATGCCGGCGCGCAACTGGCAGCCTTGGCGCCTGACAACCCGCACGCCGCACAGCGCGTGGCGCACCTGCAGCAGGTGGTGCTGCCGCATGGCTGCAGCGCAGCGCTCGATCTCACCCTGCAACGCGGTCAACGCCTGGCCATCACCGGCGACAACGGCAGCGGCAAATCCACGCTGCTGCGGATGCTGGCCGGCCAGCTGCCGCCGCGCAGTGGCCAATTGCATGTTGCCGTCCCGGTGGCGCTGCTGGACCAGCAGCTGAGCGGGATGACCGGCAGCCACACCGTGTTGCAGGCAGTGCGGGACGCGGCGCCGCAAGCAGCGGTGGCCGAACTGCGCACGCGGTTGGCGCTGCTGGGGCTGGACGCCCAGCGTATCGAACGGGCGTTCGCCACGCTCAGTGCCGGCGAACGCCTGAAGGCCGCGCTGGCCTGCGCGCTGTATGCGGAGCCTGCGCCCGGCCTGTTGCTGCTTGACGAACCCGGCAACGCCCTGGACCTGGGCGCGCTGGCGGCGCTGGAAACGCTGCTGGCGCAGTATCGCGGCACGCTGGTGATGGTCAGCCACGATGAGCGGCTGCACCACGCCATGCGGCCCACGCACACGCTGCGGGTGGACGAAACAGGCTGGCGGCTGCAGGTGCACGGGTGATGCGCAGGTGCCTCGGCAGATATCTCTCGGACCCCAGACAATGTTACTATATAACATTCACTGAAACGGATTCCGCCATGAAATCCAACCAAGCCGCCCTGCTCGATGCCAGCGCCGTGGCCCTGTCCAGCCTGTGCCTGCTGCACTGCCTTGCCCTGCCGCTGCTGGCAGCCGCCCTTCCCCTGTTCGGTGCCTGGGCCGAAGCCGAATGGGTGCACCTGCTGTTCGTCGCCATTGCGGCGCCGTTGACCGGCTTCGCGCTGTGGCGTGCCCATCGCCTGCAGCCGCTTCCGGCCGCCGCATGGATGATGGCCGCACTGGGCCTGGCGCTGCTGCTGGCCGGCGCACTGGAATGGCCCAGCCATGACAGTGAAACGCCGGTCACGGTCAGCGGCAGCCTGCTGCTGGCCGCCACGCATGTGTGGAATGCCCGGCGCCGGCACCGGCGACATGGCTGAACGTTGAGCGGCCCCTGCCGCGCGCTGGTGCGGCCCAGCGCAGCCGGGTGCCTCGGGTATCATTTCCTGCCATCCCGCCTGGCTGATGCCGTGCCCCACTACACCGGCCCCCTGCTCACCCGCGATACCGCCACTGCCCTGCGGCGTGCCTTTGAAAGCGGCACCGGCCGCTGGCACGGTTCGCTGGATCTGGCGCGCAGCGAAGACGATGTCATCGTGTCCGCCGAGGGCTTCCACTTCCGTGGTCATGCCTATCCTTGGCCCGGCAAGCTGAAGGACCGCACGCTGTACTACTGGGATGGCGAGGAGTTCGCGCCGGTTTCCCGGTTCGGCTCGGCACTGATCAAGCTGGTGCCGACCGCATGGGGCGCGCCTACGTTTGAAATCGACGGCATCAAGATGCTGCCGACGGCCAGGGTTTCGCCGTTCGATGATGCGCGGCGCAAGGTGGAACTGGTAGCGCCGGCTGGAAAGATCGTGCTGGATACCTGTGGGGGCCTGGGTTACTTCGCCGCCTGCTGCCTGGACGCCGGCGTCGGCCAGATCCGCTCGTTCGAAAAGAACCCGGATGTTTTGTGGCTGCGCACCCTCAACCCCTGGTCGCCGGACCCTGCAGCGGCCAGCGCGGGCGGCAGGCTGCAGCTGGCACAGGGCGATGTATCCAGGGAAATCGAAGACCTGCCGGCCAACAGCGTGGATGCCATCCTGCATGATCCGCCGCGCTTCGGGATTGCCGGTGAACTGTATTCGCAGCATTTCTACGACCACCTGTCGCGGGTGATCCGCAAGGGTGGCCGGTTGTTCCATTACACCGGCGCACCGAACAAGCTCACCAGCGGCCGCGATGTTCCCCGCGAGGTGATGAAACGCCTGGAAAAAGCCGGCTTCAAGGCCGAACTGGCAATGGACGGCGTGCTGGCCATGAAGCGGTAGAGCCGGGCTCTGCCCGGCTGAGCCTTGGTCGCGAAGCGGGGCAGAGCCCCGCTCTACGGGATGCGCTGCGTGGCGCCGGGCTTTGCCCGGCTGATGGATTGCCGCGCAGCGGATGTAGAGCCGGGCTCTGCCCGGCGGAGCCTTGGTCGCGAAGCGGGGCAGAGCCCCGCTCTACGGGATGCGCTGCGTGGCGCCGGGCTCTGCCCGGCTGAACCCTGGTCGCGAAGCGGGGCAGAGCCCCCCCTCTACGGATGCGTCTGCGCCGCAATGGGCGTTTACTTCTTGAGGAAGTTCAACAGCGCCAGATTGAATGCATCCGCATGGCTCACGTTGCATCCATGCGGCGCGTCGCCCAGCACCACCAGCTCGCTGCCGTCGATGGCCTCATGCGTCCGCTTCCCGGAACCTTCAAACGGCACCGTGCCATCGCTGTCACCGTGGATGACCAGCGTCGGCACGCTCACCTTCTTCAGATCATCGCGGAAATCGGTGGTGCCAAATGCTTTCATGCATCCCAGTGCGGCGGTCTGGTCGGACTGGTGCGCCAGTGCGATGGCGTCCTGGCGCTGCGCTTCGGTCACCTTCAACTGGCCTTTCGCACTGAAGAAATCCCGGGTGAACCCGTCGAAGAACTTCTCGCGGTCCTTGCCCAGCTGCTCCGCCATGTCATCGGCGGCCTGCTGCGTGAGCGGCCCTTCCGGGTTGTCGTCGCTCTTCAGCAGATATGGCGGCACCGCCGCTGCGAATACCACGCTGTGCAGGCGGTCCTGGCCATGATTGGCGATGTAGCGCGCCACCTCGCCGCCGCCCATGGAAAAGCCGACCAGCGACACGTCCTTCAGGTCCTTTTCCTCGATGATGCCGGCCAGATCGGCAGCCAGCGTGTCGTAGTCATAACCGCCCACCGGCTTTTCGGAGCGGCCGAATCCACGACGGTCGTAACTGATCACCCGATACCCGGCATCGCGCAGCACCGGTACCTGGGCCTTCCAGGATTCCGCTGACAACGGCCAGCCGTGGATCAGGATGACAGGGCGGCCGGAGCCGCCGGAATCTTCTACATGCAGGCGGACGCGGGAGGCGGTCATGGAAACTCCAGGGACATGGGAGGAATGACCACGCTACGAGCGACCGGCTATCGCCACCGTGAAAAAACCGCTGCCGACGGTGACATGGCGTCCACGGCACCGGTTCGCCCTGGCACATCGGCTTCGCCATCGACGGAGGCGCCAAGGCACACCTCCCGCATTCTCATGGCCTATCATTCCTGCTCCGCCGGCGGCCTTACCCACGCTTTCGCGCGGGTTCCACCCATGGCCCGGCAGGACGCACCTACGCATGACCCAGCACTGGACACCTTCCCGCCTGGGCATGCTGTTGACCCGCTCGCGGCCATGGCAGCTGCAACTGCAAGGTGAACAGCTGCTGCTGACGGTAAACGGCACCACACACCATTACACGCTTGGGCAGGATGCGGATCTGCGCATAGGCAACGGCCTGCTGTGGGCGCGGGCAACGTTGCAGCCTGACGGCGCATCGCCCCGTGTTCTCCGCGCGCTGTCCCGGCGCGATGCTGGAAGCCTGGCAGACGCGTTGCAGGCCATCCACGCCGCCCGCGAACAACGCGAGCGCAGGCCGATGTTCGTGCGCATCCTCGCGGCGATGCGTGCATGGAACGGCCAGGCCGAATCCCTGCTGGCCGAACGCACCATGCATCGTCGCTGGATCGGCCACGATGACCAGCAGGACCTGCTGCGCGACCGCCACATCCTGCCACTGCACGACGATGCACTGCACGATCTGTTCAGCGATGCTTCGCTGCACGCGGATGACGATGCCCGCGAATCGGCGATGATCGAACTCCAGCTGTGGCAGCAGGACTGGCTGGCGGCCTGCGAAGCCGCCAATCAACGAATACTCGCCGCAGAGCGCAGCGCCGCACGCCCACTGCTGGACCGCGTGGAAAGCCGGCCACTGACCGATGAGCAGGCACACGCTGTCATCTGTTTCGACAACCGCGTGCAGCTGGTGGCCGCGGCGGGTTCCGGCAAGACCTCCACGCTGGTCGCCAAGGCCGCCTATGCCATCCATCGCGG
This sequence comes from Pseudomonadota bacterium, assembly GCA_023423605.1. Classification (GTDB taxonomy): domain Bacteria; phylum Pseudomonadota; class Gammaproteobacteria; order Xanthomonadales; family Xanthomonadaceae; genus Stenotrophomonas. The sequence goes on along the minus strand of JAFAFF010000358.1, from coordinate 4,993 downwards.
GTATGCGCAGCCCCAGCAGATCGTCATGCTGGCCTTCAACAAGGACGCTGCCAGGGAACTGCAGGACCGCGCCAGCCACGCGTTCAACCGCGTTGGCATGGGCAACGCGCTGGTGCAGGCAAACACCTTCCATGCGCTGGGCCTGTCCATCATCGGCAAGGCCACCGGCCGCAAGCCCGATGTGCCGGACTGGGCCGTGGATGCCACGCTGGGCTTCCACAAGCTTGCCGAGCTCGTCGACCAGCTCAAGGACCGCTCGCACGCATTCCGCACCCGCTGGGACATGTTCCGCCTGGTCTTCGGCCGCGATCTTCCCGCGATGGGTGGGGCGATGAGCGCTGATGGCTGGAACAAGGACGGCACCGGCTACGTGCGCACGCTGCGCGGCGAGCGGGTACGCAGCATGGAAGAATGCGTGATTGCCGACTGGCTGTTCTACAACGGCGTGGCCTACGACTACGAACGCGCCTATGCGTTCGATACAGCCACCGACGAGTTCCGCCAGTACCGCCCGGACTTCCATTACCCGGATGCCGACCTGTACCACGAGCACCTGGCGCTGGATGCGCATGGCAACCCGCCGCCGCATTTCGAACGTTATGCCGAGAGCCTGCACTGGAAGCGTGGCGAGCACCGGCGCCGCGGCACACGGCTGGTGGAAACCACATCGCACCAGCTGCGCAGCGGGCATGCTTTCGACCATCTGCGCGATGCGTTGGCTGCAAACGGCGTGACGCTGGATCCCAATCCGGACCGCGAGCTGCCCGATGACGGCCAGAAGCCGATGCCGGACAGCGACCTCATCGGCCTGATGCGCACCTTCATCAGCCATGCGAAAAGCAACTGCCTGGCACTGGATGACATGGCCGCACGCCTGCAGGCCATGCCCGATGACCAGTTCAAGGAACGGCACCGGCGCTTCCTGGAAATCGCCGCACCGGTGGTGCAGGCCTGGGATGATGCCCTGCACGCCGAGCGTGGCATCGATTTCGAGGACATGCTCAACCAGGCCGCCGAACACCTGGAACAGGGACGCTACATATCACCGTACACACTGGTGATGGCCGACGAATTCCAGGATGCATCGCGTGCCCGCGCACGCCTGTGCCGGGCGTTGGCACAGGCGCCAGGAAGCTACCTTTTCGCTGTCGGCGATGACTGGCAGTCGATCAACCGCTTCGCCGGTGCGGACGTTTCGGTGATGACCGGCTTCCGCCAGTGGTTCGGTTCCGGCACAGTACTGCAGCTGCAGCAGACCTTCCGCTGCCCGCAGGCACTCTGCGATGCCTCCAGCCGTTTCGTCACCCGCAACCCGGCACAGATCCGCAAGCAGGTGCACTCGGCCACCGCCGGACATGGCCCCGTGCTGCAGGCATTCCAGGTGGCTGCGCGCGAACAGATGGCCGATGCCATCGGCCAGTACCTGCAGCAGCTGCATGAGCAGCGGCTCACCGGTGCCATCCCGGCCGGGCGCAACGGCAAGCTGAGCGTGTTCGTGCTGGGCCGTTACAACGCCGACCGCACGGCGGTTCCCAGCAACTGGCAGGCGCGCTTCGGCGCGACGCTGGAGGTCAGCTTCCTCACCGTACACCGCAGCAAGGGCATGGAAGCCGACCACGTGATCCTGCCGGGCATGCTGGACCGCCGCTTTCCCAATACGCGCGCGGACGATCCGGTACTGTCGCTGGCGATGCCCAGCGGCGACACTTTCCCACTGGGCGAGGAGCGGCGCCTGTTCTATGTGGCCTTGACGCGAGCGCGCCGTTCAGTGGCGATGTTCACCGTGGCGGGCAAACGCTCCAGCTTCCTGGAGGAACTGGAACAGGACGGCGCGGTGCAGGTGACCACGGTGGACGGCAGGCCCGTGCGCGAACAGCGCTGTCCGGCCTGCGCTACCGGAATCATCATCAAGCGCAGCGGCAGGTATGGCGAGTTCCATTCCTGTTCCGCTTACCCGCGTTGCGAATACAAGCCGAAACAGGCGGTCGCCGCGCGCTGACCTGGGCATGCCCGCGGCAGGGCCGGCGCATCGGCCGGCCCTGCCGCATGACACTGCTTACAACTGGATGCGTGCGACGCTTTCCTGCGCGTCCTTCGCGTCCTGCTCGCCGTTCTTGATGGTCACGTACAGCACGTTGTTCTTCGTATCCAGCGCCAGGCTGTTCGGGTGCGTCGGCACCGACCAGGTGCCCACGGACTGGTAACTGTCGCTGTCATAGCCGGTGACCGTGCCCGCTTCACGGTTGGTCACGTACAGGCGCTTGCGCGGCGCGTCCAGCAGGATGCCCAGCGTACCCGCCTCGGCCGGAATGCTCGCCAGCTCCTTGCCGCTGTTGCGGTCCAGCACCAGCACGCGCTTGCCGGGATGCTTCGATGCAAAGCCTTCGATGCTGCTGCCCTGGTACTTGCGGATCATCTCCGACCCCTGATCGGTGACGAACAGGCGCGGACCGGCCGGGTCCAGCGCGATGTTCATCGGCTGCTCGGCGCTGACCCTGTAGCGCTGCGCCACCTTGCCGGCAGCCGTGTCCACCACCACCACTTCGCCCAGCAGGTTGCTGGTATAGACGCGCTTGCCGGCCGCATCCAGTGCCAACCCGGGCGCCTTTGCGTTGCCCAGCCCGGGAATGGTATCCAGCAGCTTCAGCGACTGCGTATCCACCACGAACAGCACACTGCCTTCGCCAGAGTGACCGGTGACGTACAGGCGGTTGCTGGCACCGTCCACCACGAGCTCGCGCAGATCATGCGTATAGCCGGCCTTGCCATCCTTGCCGACCTTCTTTTCCATCAACTGCACGACACCCAGTTCCTTGCCCTGCGCGGTATCGACCACGGTCACCGAGGTGTCCACGGTATTGCCCACGTACAGTCGGTCGTTGGCATCGTCCAGCACTACGCCGAACGCCTTGCGCTGCAGCGGAATGGTGGCCTTCACAGCCAGTGTCTTCGGGTCCAGCTGCAGCACCTGCGCCGGACCGGCGTCGTCACCGAAGCCACCGGATGAGGCAACGTACACTGCATCCTGCTTCGCGCTGTAAGCCAGTTCGTACAGGCCCTTGGCCACCGCGTTGCGCTGTACCGCCGAAGCCGCGAGTGCCGCCGGCGCGCCCAGGGCAAAGCCGAGGGCGAGCATCGCGGCCACGTAGCGCCGGGCTCTGCGCGGCTGCGCGATAAAGGAAATGAGGTTCATGCAAGCGTCCTTGTGTGAGTCAGGGGAGTAATCCTTGGCTCGCACGGCCGCATGCGCAGTGCAAGGGCACTGCAGCGGCCGGCCACACAAACGGAGGCAGGCTGGCTGGGTCGGACGCCATGGTAACAGGGCCGCGGCTGCCGGGGGGTCCAGGCCGGTCGATCAAAGCAGGGTCTGGCAGTACGCCGGTACAGCGCAGCAGGGTGACGTCAGACCCGCGCTACACGTTCCACATGCTGCAGCCCGATGTCGGACGCGCGTCGAAATGCGCCTTCAACCGCCGCGATATCCGCGTGACTCACGCCATGCTCCTCGAAAACACCTTTCCATGGGCGGACCGCGCTGACGATCTGCAGAATCAGCGTGGCCGCGTCGGCAGAGTGAAGCCCGAACTGTCCCGCACTGGATAGTGCGTTATCCAACGTTGCCAAGCGCCCCTGGGTTCCCACTCCGATGGCCATGTATCGATCCGTGCCGATCTCCGGCGATGGCACCACGTCGTAAAGCGGGCTGAGGCGCCACTGTGACATCCGCTGTCCGTCAGCCAGCGTTTTCGTCTGGCCGAGAAGATAAGCATGGTTGCGCAGATGATCGTCGTTGTTGTTCACAAGAATGTTGAAGACCATCCTTTTGAACAATTCGGTTCGATCTTCCTGCACGTGCTGGGCAACACCGCGTGCACTGATGATGTCTGCCAGTGCAGCATAGGAACCTCGGGACGATTCCATTTCCTGGAGGCCCAGCATCGTGAGCCCGGATACCATGTGCCGCCGCGCCAGACCGCCATCGACCGGCTCCCTGTCGAACCGTTCGATCATCATTGCCACGCGTCCGTTTCCCAAGGCGATCAAATCCAGATCGGGCACGTTCAACCCGGCCTCCCGCGCCAGCCGCAAGGTCGCATGCTCAACCGCCGGGACGTTGAAACGCCTGTCCCTGCTGGATGGGAACTTGGCCACATACTGACGTCCGTCTTTCAGCACCACAGCCTTTGGCCGCATGCCACCCAGGGTTGGTCCACCATCGAAATAGGGTGCCAGCAAGGCAGGCACCTGCTCACCGGCTTCAATCCTGTCCACGGCATCGACCAGATAAGGCAGCTCAACGTGGTGCGGCAATGGATGAGCCTGCACCTTGCTGCCCACTTCGCGCCGGATATCGAGCGCCCCCACGCGGTCGCTGCCTGCGTTGTCCAGATAGTCGACTTCCGGCAATGGACCATGCCGACGCAGGCGATTCTCGATTACCTGCCGGCCCCAGGAATCCGGGCTTGCATCGCGAATGGCACCGAACAGCTCAAGCCCGTTGACGGGTTCGCGCTCGTGATCACCTGCTTCGAGGAAGGGCAGTGATATCGGATCTACATCGATTGCAGTGCCTCGCTGGAGATAATGTCTGCCATAGCCGAATCGCGACGTCCGAAGCTGACCGGCATCCGTCACCAGTTCCAGCCGTCCTGCAGGAACGGCCTCCAGTTGGCCCGGAAGATGCATGAAGACGATTCGGTGGGTCACTTCAGAAGTCCAGGTCGGGAACCTTCGGGCGCCGGGCGCGCTTGCGGCTTTTGTGCTCCAGCAGCGCCTGGGTGGCGGGATCGGTGATTGCAATGATGTGCTTCAGCAGACCCAACTGTTCCATCATCAATAAAACGGCTCCCAATCCCGCCTCCACGCTTCCCTTTTCAACCCGCAATACCGTGGCGGGGCTGCTTTTGGAACGCACCGCCAGTTCCGCCTGCGTCATGTTGCGCGCCATTCGCGCGTTACGGATCAACATCCCCAGATGCGCTGCAGCGCGGGT
>JAFAFF010000274.1 GCA_023423605.1 Pseudomonadota bacterium | reverse complement strand
CAGATCGAGCCGTTGCTGGAGAAGCGCGGGCTGACCGGCGCCGGCAACTGACCACAGGCGTTTTCGCGATACCCATCAGCCGCCCGGGAAACCGGGCGGCTTCTTCGTGGGTGCGGCTTCCGGATCGTTACATCGGAAACGCGTAGAAGGAGACGCGCGTAGGCGTACCGCCCGCCTGGATGAGGTAGTGGATGTCCGCGCCACGCGGCAGCGTGCACAGCTGACCGACGGCGAGTTCGGCGCGGCAGTCAAATTGATCGGGCGTGGGGGCAGAGCCCACGCGCGCGTAAAGCGTTACCGGCGAGCCGTCATTGCCCCCTCCCAGCATGACCTGGCCACTCGCACCGGCCACATCGGCCAGCACGCCGGCCACCTTGTCGCCGTAACCGAACATGCGTTCGGATTCAATGTAGCCGACGTTCTCTGGAACCTTGTCCAGCTGGTAGCGGTAGCAGCCGGCGTAGCCGGACTGCATGCAGGGAATTTCGCCTCCCCAGGGATCCTGCGGAAAGCAGGCATCCTGTGCCAGCGCGCCAGCAGTGCCGGCGACGAACAGGGACAGGCCGATGACAGGGCTGCGGAAGGTACGGTGGTGCATGATTTCTGTGCTCGGGATGGGGTGACTGGTTCACCATCCGTATTGAACGCCGGACGCGGCCCCATCGCGACAGGGAACCGCGCCAGACGGTGTCGCCCGCAGCACCAACGCGACCGTAAGCGCGTCAGCGCGGCGCGACATACCCGCCGGGCACGCCTTCGGGCGACAGCACCAGCTGCCAGAGCTGCGCATGCCGGCAGCGGAACGTCGCCATCGAACCGGCCAGGTAGAAGCGCCACATGCGTCGGAAGCGTTCGTCGTATCGCCGTTCATCCAACCGTGGCCAGGCTGCTTCCACATTCGCCCGCCAAGCCTGCAGCGTGCGGTCGTAATCGGTACCGAAGTTGTGCCAGTCCTCCAGCACGAACAGGCCTTCGAAGGCATGCGTGACCTGCGCGGCGGACGGCAACATCGAGTTCGGAAAGATATAACGCGCTATCCAGGGATCGGTGCGGTGCCGCGAGATGTTGGTGCCGATGCTGTGCAGCAGCAGCAATCCCTGCGGCGCCAGGCAGCGGCGCGCCACCTCGAAGAAACTGCGGTAGTTCTTGTCGCCCACGTGCTCGAACATGCCGATGGAAAACACCGCGTCGAACGTCTCGTCCAGCTCACGATAATCCTGCAGGCGGATCTCCACCGGCAGGCCTTCGCACAGCTCGCGCGCAAAAGCGGCCTGCTCGGCCGAAATGGTCACGCCCACGCCGCTGACGCCATAGCGTTCGGCGGCGAACTTCAATGCCTCGCCCCAGCCACAGCCGATGTCCAGCACACGCTGGCCAGGACGCAGCCCCAGCTTGCGGCAGACCAGGTCGAGCTTGGCTTCCTGGGCCGCATCCAGGTCCTGCGCCTGGCGCCAGTAGCCGCAGCTGTAGACCAGCCGCTGGCCGAGCATCGCCTGGTACAGATCGTTGCCAAGATCGTAATGACGGCGACCGACCTCCAGGCTGCGCTCGCGCGACTGCAGGTTCAGCAGCCGCGCACGCACGCCATCGGCCAGCTCGCGCCAGCCATGCACCCGCTCGTCCAGGTGCGCCTGCATCAGGCACAGCAGGAACGCGTCCAGTTCGCAGGCGTCCCACCAGCCTTCCATGTAGCTTTCGCCCAGCCCCAGTGATCCTTCCGCCATCACCCGCGCATGGAAGCGCGGATCATGGACCTGGATGTCCTGCGCGCGCGAGCCACCGACCGCGATACCGGCCTCCTGCAACAACGCGGTCACCCGTGCCTGCAGCGCAGCCTCCACGCCGGTCTCCTCCGTCAGCCCTGCGCGAACAGCGCCGAATAGGCCGGCGCGACATGCGGCACCAGGATGGACGCCGGAACGTCCACGGTCTGGGTACCATCCGAATAGGGTCCCACCTGATAGGGCGGGAACACGAACCGCAGCGCGGTGATGCTGCCGCCAGCATCGGTCAGCGGTTCGAACTGCCCGAAATTGTCGACCTTCGCGGCGGTCCCCTCGGCAATCATGCGCGAGGCGCTGCGCAGCGACTCCTGCAGTTCTCCCGGCTCCAGATCCTCGCTGCTCAGCCGGGTCGCCACGCGTTCGCGCAGCTGGTCGGCAATGTACTGGCCGATCGCCTTCCAGCCAGCGTCGTCGGGCACCAGCCCGGTCGCGGTGAGCATCTGCTCCTGCTGCGGCAACCACACGAAGCGCGCCACCAGCGGTTCGCCGTGCGCGCCGCCGGTGTAGCGGCTGCCTTCGGCGCTCACCGCCACCAGCGTCGGCGTTTCAAGGCGCTTTTCGAAGGCCAGCGAAAGTTCGTACGGCATGGTCGGCTTGTCGTTGCCCAGGCCATCGAGCGCCTGCTGCAGTTCGCCGCGCGCCGCATTGCTGTAATCCTGCAGTGCCCTGGCCAGCCCCGGATAGCGGTCCAGACCGGGGGCATAACTGATACCGACAATCGCCTGCGGCGTGTTCTCGATGACATCGCTCAGCTGCACCGGTCCGTCCGCCGCCACCTCCTGCGGGGCCGGCACGGCCTCGTCCGCGGCTACCGCCGCACGCGGCGCCGCCGCCTCGTTGCCATCCTGGCGGTTGCACCCGGACAGCAGCACCCCTCCCAAGGCCAGCAGCAGTACCGAGCTGCCCAGCGCCCGCCGGCAGCCCACGCCGTCCATCGATGATTTCCCGTGCTCGCCCGACATCTTCCCAGCCACCTTCATCCTCATCCTCTGCAACGCCCGTGGTGGCTCATTCCACCAACAGGTCATGGAATTCCTCGTGCCGGTCGAAGAACGACTCGGCGTATGCGCAGGCCGGCACCACGCGGAACTGGTTCTCGCGGGCCCAGCGCAGGGCCACCCGGGTGAGCTCGCCGGCAATTCCCCGCCCCCCGATGGCCTCGGGGACTTCAGTATGCGTGATGGTCATCCGCCTGCGCTTGAGCTGGTATTCCAGCAGCGCCAGGTGGCCTTGCACACGCGCGGTGAAACGATGGCCAGCAAGGTCATGGGATACCTCGTAGGCCAATCCGGGAGGGGTAACCGACGCCATGGAACGCTCTCCTTGGACGGCTTCGCTATCGTGCGCAGGCAGGCGCCACGATGGCGTGAAACCGCATTCCCAGCCTTGCCCAGGCCCGCCCAGCGTCCACGTGCGGCGCCGTCGTGGCCGGCGCACGCTGGCACGCACGCCGCAGCACTGTCGCCTAGCCGCCGAAACCGAAGCGCGGGTTGGACAGCTCGGTCAGGAAATGCCCGAAGATGCTCGGTTGCATCGCCAGCATGAACAGCACGCCGAACGCGGCGCCGGCCAGGTGTGCGCTGTGGTTGATGCGGTCACCGCCACGCTTGTCCATCCAGATGCTGTAGCCGACATAGAACACCGCGTAGATGATCGCCGGTGCCGGAATGAAGAACACCAGGATGATGGTCCACGGGCTGAGCAGGATGAAGGCGAACAGTACCGCCGACACCGCGCCCGAGGCGCCCAGGCTCAGGTAGTTGGGATTCTTCTGGTTCTTTATGTAACTGGGCAGGATGGAAACCAGCAGTGCACCCAGATAGAACGCCGGGTAGGTCAGGTAGCTGCCGGACAACTGCAGCATCACCCGTTCGATATAGCCGCCGAAGAAGAACAGCGTGATCATGTTGAAGATCAGGTGCGGCCAGTCGGCATGGATGAAACCGTAGGTCAGCAGGCGATCGTACTGGCGGTTGCGGTCCACCGCCGGCGGCCACAGGATCAGGCGGTCGGCCAGCGCGCGGTTGTTGAACGCCATCCAGGACAGGACGGCGGTGACGGCGATCAGCAGCAGGTTGACGGGGGTCATGTCAGGCTCAGGCGGTGCGGTAGTTGTCGACCATGCGGTAGCGGCGGGCGTACCAGCCGAAGGCCAGCGCGGCCACGAAGGCGAATCCTGCGAAGAAGAACATCAGGAAGGCGGCTTCGCTCAGGCCGGTGGTGGCGATGCGGTCGGTCACCGCATCGTTGCGCACCGCGGCGTTGGACAACAGCACCCACAGGTTGCCGATGGTGGTGGTCAGGTTCCAGAAGCTCATCACCACGCCCTTCATCGCCTGCGGCGCCTGGCTGTAGGCGAACTCCAGGCCGGTAGCCGACACCAGCACTTCACCGAAGGTCAGCAGCGCATACGGCAGCATCTGCCAGAAGATGGACAGCACGTTGCCGCCGTCCATCAGCACCTGGATGCCACCGACCACGATCCAGGCCAGGCCGCTGAAGGCGATGCCGGCGGTCATGCGGCGAAGCGCGGTGGGCTCGTAGCCGAACCGCCGCAGCATCGGATACAGCACAAGGTTGTTGAACGGGATCAACAGCATCACCAGCAGCGGATTCAGCGCCTGCATCTGCGAAGCGGTGAACCATTCCGGCATGGCCATCTGCTGGCCCTGCAGCACCCACGTGGACGCCTTCTGGTCAAACAGCGAGAAGAACGGCGTGGTCAACGCGAAGATCACCAGCACGCGCAGCACCGCGCGCACGCCCTCCACCGCTTCGGCCGGATGCACGGCGCGGGCGCGATCCAGCTGCAGCCAGGTGCCGCCGCCGATGCCGGCGAGGATGGCCACCAGCGCCAGGCACAGGCAGATCACGATGCCCAGCGACCCGACCAGGCCGAACGAAGCCACCGCCAGCACCATGCCGGCGATCGCCAGCGCCAGTCCAGGGCGGCCGCGCCCTTCCACGCGCTGGGTCAGCGCGGTACGCACAACGTTGGCGAACGAATGCGGATCCTTCGGCGGCAGCGGCGTCAGCACATAACGCCGGCGCCCCATCCAGAACACGAACGTGGCGATGAACATCAGGATGCCGGGGATGCCGAAGGCCCATTGCGGCCCCCAGTTCTTCAGCACCAGCGGGATCAGCAGCGAAGCGAACAGCGAGCCGAAGTTGATGATCCAGTAGAAGGCATCGAACACCAGCCGGGCCAGGTGCTTGTTGCTCTGGTCGAACTGGTC
>JAFAFF010000261.1 GCA_023423605.1 Pseudomonadota bacterium | reverse complement strand
TGCCTCACGCACCTGCGCGAACCCGTCCACATGTACCTGGGTGTCCGGCAGGCTGGGTCTGGGGCGGGGCGTGTTCGGCATGCAGGCTCCGGCCGGCGGTTCAATGACAGGCGCCCATTGTACCCTTCCGTCCGGGCCCGTCGGCCCCATGCGCCGCGTCAGCCCTGGCGTTTGTCCAGCAGATAAAGGAACTCGGTGACGTGCGTATCGCGGTTGCCCAGGTTCCGGCTGCCCCGGAAGGTGTTGTACCGGGTATCCATCACGCTGACCTCGCCAAGGTTTTCCAGCGCCGACAGGAAACGCGCGTGCGGAATGAATCCCTCCGAGTTGTAGGAGATGAGCACGAAACCTGCCCTTACCGCGCCCACCGCATCGAACAGCGCCGCTTCGGCCTCGCGGGCGCGGTTGTACGCCGAGCGGTTCCAGTCCACGGGAATTCCGGAAACGCGGCTGACCTGCGCCGGACGCTGGTAATCGCACAGCAGGTTGAGCATGAAGTAGTTCGATCCATATGGATGTTCGTTGTAGGGCGGATCGAAATAGGCCACATCCACCGGCTCCAGTTCGCGCACCAGCGCGTTGGCGTCACGCTGGTACAGCCGTACATCGCAGGAGAAACGGCTGGATACCGGCGCCTGTACTTCGATGGGCTTCAGGATGCGCGGCAATGCATTGCGCGCGGTTCCGCCGAACTGGCCGATACCCTCGCGGTTCTTGTGGAAGCCCTTGAACACGCCGGAGGTATTGGCGTGCATCGATGCCTGCGCCAGCACCGGCGCCAGCAGGCAAGGCCGCAGATGCGCCGGAGATTCCTGCACTACCTGGCAGAACGTATCCAGGAACATCGCGTTGCGACGCGTATAGAACACCCGTTCGCCACGCTGGATGGCGTCATCGTTGCAAGGCGCGTAAAGATCGCACAGGAATCCAGGCGCCAGATTCTCTTCGACGCGGCGCTTCACGCGCTCCAGTTCGTCGCTGAGTGCCGCTTCCTCGATGGCATCCCCATTGCGCTGGTAGCACTGGTTCCCTACCAGGCTGTAGTGTTCCAGGTCGTTGCAATGCAACACGCGGGCATGCCGCCGCGCCAGCCGCGCTACCACGCCGGAGCCGGAAAACAGGTCAAGGAAGTCGATGCGCTGCTTGCCCAGACACGTCCTGGCGTGGGCAATGCCTGCGTCGATGAAGGGCAACAATGCACGCTTGTTGCCGATGTAGGTGATCAACTGCGTACGCAGATACGCATCGTCCTCCTTGATCAACCCGCTCTCCCCTCACCTGATGATGGCTGGATTCTGCACCATAACGGTTCGCGGTACAGCCGCCAGTGGCGAAGCACACTGCCAGTTGGGCCAAGGCTCGCACGCGTCCTTGATGACAGGCATCACTGCGCACTGCGTATATAGCCCCGGTCCTGCAACAGCTTCTCGATCTCGGCTTCCGAATACACCACATCCATCACAAAGCCATTCTGCGCTGCGAATGCCTGCTGGGCCGGTTCCTGAACCCGCGGCAGACGGTAACGCGGCAACAGCATCCTTGGCACGCGTTCGAGGGTCAGCGCACCCTCGCGACCATCATGATCCACAAAATCCAGCGTGCCATCGTGAAAGCGGAAACTTGAACGTTCCGGCAGCAACTCAGGCCAGTCTTCACCGGACTCCGCGTCCTTGTCCCCAGGTGCCGCTGCCGAACACACCGATGACACGACACCAGAGCCTTCGGGGCCACGCAGCCTGACCAGACCGCTCTGCTGCAACAGCTCGCACACCTCGTCACGGGCGTAGGAAGCTGCCTGCTTCAGTCCGTGGCTCGTGGCGAAGATGCAGTCCGCCGACGTCCGGCAGCGCAACTCCAGTCTGTCAGAGTCTTTGTCGGAGGTCGTCATCGGCAACACGCCGACGCCTCCTGTCTCGTCGCAGTAGGCCACTTCGTCGGCGCGGACAATGAAACTTCCGTAATACATGGGAACAGGCTCGGACTGGCCACTGAGCTCCACCAGCACCGGTGCGAACAACTGCAGGCTGCCGTTGAAGGGTAGATGGCGATCTGTCGCACCGGTGGCCAGCGTCTGATTGTCATCAACAAACAGGTTGGTCGCCGGGACGGGAGTGGGCTGGGCGCTGGCGGTACGCCATTGGCCGAGATAACGCAGTCCGGTCAGTTGCTGGACCGACATCACCAGATTCGCCAACGTTGCGGCCGTGATACGCGTGCCGTGCACCTGATCTTCAACTGAAAGTGTGCCAGTGGCATCCGATGTCACCGGCAGGAAGCCGCCGTTTACGCCGCGCTGATTCCCGGCATCGCGGTGCAGGAAGTACGCCAGATAGAGGAGGTCCGAACCGTCAAGCGCCTTGAACCGCACCAGGCGGAATGTATTGGCGTGCAGGCGCGGAAGATTCCAGCTGCCCGCCTCCCTGCGCAACGCCTCATCGAGCAGCGAAAGCGTCAGCACGGTGAACACGCGTCCGGTGGACGCTTCCGGCGGATTCGGCAAGCCCTCGAAGAAATCCTCCAGGCCCTCGAGCCGGCGCCCACTGCCGGCCATGGCGTCCTGCGAAGGAATACCTTCATCAATAGCGGCACTCACCATCCACTGACCCATACTCCGATGGCTGTCGGCCGACTGATTCATCCACGCAGTGAACTGCGCTGACTGTTCGGGCTCCACGCAGACGCGTATCAGGCCCGGCTGGTATCGACGGCCTCTCATCAACAACGACAACATGTCCACATCCTGAAACTCCAGACACTCCAGGGCCAGGTCATCGAACTCTTCCAGCAGGGATTGGCCCGGGGGCGCCTGCAGGAGCGGTGCATTGCGCCGGCCAGCGACGTTGCCAGCCTGATTCCTGCGACCGGTCTGCACGATGAGCTCCGCAGCATCCACGCGCAGCCTGGGCGCCTTTACACTGTCCGGTACTTCCGGCTTGTCACGTTTGCCGCTGTGATCCCCGCCTGCATAACCAATCGCGCCGAAGTTCAGAGGGTTCTGCATCGCTTCCTTGGGACCATCGACATGCCCGACCATCGCCGCCGGGTTGCGTGAGGCCTGGCTTCCCGCCCGAAACTCGCCTTCCTCTCCAGCGTCAGCGTGCTGCCGCCGCGACGTCTGGTGGGAAACACGACGGCTGCCTGCCCGGGCATGGGTCCCCGTCGAGCGCCCACCCTTGGACATCCCCTGCCCGCCGTGATGCGGCTTGGGCGGTGGATGAGGGGCACTGCCTTTCCTGGCAGGTGCGGCAACGGCACCGGGAAAAGGCCAGGCGGCCGCCGCTGGCGCTTCATCCGCAGGTTCCGGGACAGTCACCAGCTGGCTTCCCGCCAATGACAGTGCAGCACAGTTTTGCGTGGCATTGTCGGAGAGGGTTGCGGTTCGCGCCGCGCTACCGTCCAACGGCCCCTCAAGTGCCGGCAGGTCCGCGCCGGGGGCCTGGTTGCTTACAAGCGCATTGCCGATCCCCCGCAGGCTCTCCAGTACGGCCCGCGCACCGCGCACGGTGCGCAACATCGCCTGTTGCGCTGGCGATGATTGCGCGTCCGGACTGTCTGCCGGCGCCGACGCCAGATCACACAGCAATGCGCCGGTCGCAAGCAGCATCACGCTGCCGTCATAGGTGGAAAGCATGTGCTGCGGTTCGGGCGCTACCGCGGCCCACGCTTCATGCAGCATCGTGCGGACGGCAGTGGGCAGCAGAGCGGGCCACGGCAGTCGCTGCAGCACACCCGGCACGTCACCCCTGCGCGCTGCGGACAGCGCACGGTAGCCGGAATGGAAATGATGGAACCAGGAGACCCCGGGCACCAGCGCCTCAGCGGCGCCTGCCGCCCGCCGCGCCAGGACCGCGGCGCCCCAGTCGACCAGCTCACTGCGGACAAGGCTCTGCGTGAGCAGATCCACGCGCAACGCTGGCCATAACGCGCCATTGGCCACCTGCTGCACACCTGGCCAGCGAACCGGAACAACGGCGCGCACCACATCATGAACGTTGATGGACGTACCGGTGCCGCATGGGCAGATAAGAGTGTTGGGCATGGGAACCCTCGAATGGGCGGACTCTCAAGGCAACCGCCATCAGGCAAGCGGCTGGACAGCACGTCACGCTGGACGCAGGCATCGAGCCTAGTCACGGCGGACAGCCATGGCTGCCATCCTCCGCGCATGCCGATGACCACGGCGGGCTGGCGGTGCATCGCGCTGCCCCTGCGAGGATGCGCGCTCCCTACAAGCCGGATCCAGACGCCGGCGTAGCCTGATGCCATCGACACGCCTCCCCTCGGCAACGCACGTGCCGGCTACAGTCCGGCGCTGGGAGGCCGCTATCCGAGGTGCTCCCCCGGCGACGAAAGCCCGGTGCCCGGGGACGACCCGCCTTCAACCTCAAGGAAGCACTGCCATGTACACAAGGATCGTCCTGATGTTGCTGTTGAATCTGCTGTGTTCGCCCCTGGCGCTCGCTGAGGGCAAGGACATCCGGTATGTCACTTCCACGGCCAATCTGCGCGCCGCCCCCGACGGCACCGTAGTGGGTTCTGCATCACCGGGCACCGCCGTGGTGGTCAATCGAGAGCAGGCCGGTTGGGCGAACGTGGAAACCGACAGCAGATCGGCCTTGTGGGTTTCCAGCCGCCTGCTCTGTGCAGGCGCCGGATGCTGGCGTACAGACGGTGGATACCAACGCAACGCCACGGCGCTGACACCGGCGCCGAGCCGCCCGTCTGCGCTGCCTCGCCAGTCCCTGGCGCCATCGTCCGGCGCATGCCCCTGCTCAGGTAGCGGCAACTGCACAGGGCCCCGCGGCGGCCGCTACTGCATCACCTCGGGCGGCAACAAGCGTTACCGCTGAAGGCTGCATCATTTCATCCGGTCATGTCTGGAGCCACAGCGATGTCCTGGATGTGGCCGGGTCTCAGGCCGGACCCGTCAGGTGCCGGCGCGCCGGGCGCGCGCCAGCCGTGCGGCGCTGATGGGGCGGTAACCCTGCCATTCGGGCGGGTCCGCCCTGCCCTGCGGGTCGGCATGCAGCTGCACGTACAGGCCGTCAACCTCGCGCAGTGCCAGACAATCGTCCACCTCCATCAGATCGTCCTTGTGGCGCAATCGGGTGCCGGCCAGCAGCTGCGTCCTGGCCATGGCCTTGGCAGCCGCCTCGTCCGCTGCGACGAACAACCCGAACGCATGCAGTTCAGCAAGCTGCTCCGGCTGATAGCCGCCCATGTTGATGAAGTACAGGCGCAGGCCACTGCTACACGGCGAAGCCCCCAGCGACACCGCGAAACCGCCGACCCAGCGCACGCGCAGATAGCCATCCAGGTGCAGGCTGTCGGCATCGCCGAACCATGCCTGGCGCAGCGCAGGATAGGCCTCTTCCACCTGCGCAACGGCGGCGAACTGCACGTCATGCACCTCGATGTTGCTACGCCCGGCACGCCCACCCACGTAGAACATGTAGAGCTGCCGGGCGTCCTGCAGGGTCATGGTCGGCTCCGTTGCGAATGGAAGGCTGCGGCAGGAAGAGTATCGCCGCCAGCACGGGAAAATCATCCTCTGCCATGCCAGTCTGGGCAACATGGATCTGGCCGCCGCCATCATCAGCCTGCTGCACCACCGCCTGCCGGACGCATCCATCTGTCCGTCCGAAGTTGCCCGTATGGCATGTCCTGCCAACGCGGAATGGCGCACGCTGATGGCACCTGTACGCAAGGCTGCAGCCCGGTTGGCGCGGGAGCGGATCATCGTCATCACCCGGAAGGGCAAAGCCCTGGATCCGCAGGACATCGGCCGAGGTCCCATCCGGCTGCGGCGCGGGCCGGCCTTCCCAAGCGACGCAACCCGCCACGGCGGCGGGTGATCGGCTGCAACTTCACGGTGCGGCATCCGGGATACGATTTGATCGCAGGCGGCCGAGATGCGCTTGGCATGCATCACACGATGGGGCATGAGTCGATTCCGGGCTGCATGCCATTGGTTTCCGCGCCTTGACGCGCCCGCCCACGCCCGGCAGGGATACTGGCCTCCCCGAAGACCGAGCTGCTGGCCAATGATGACCCGATGGAAGCTCACCCTGTCCAGGGTGAGCAGGAGGATGTGGTTCCGTTCCACGCTTTACGGAGCGCTTGGCGTGGGCACCGCGCTGGCAGGTGCCGCGGCCAAATTCGTGATTCCGGGCGGGCTTGCCACGCAGATCGGTGCGAACTCCGTGGGCAACATTCTCGGCATCCTGGCCGCCTCGATGCTGACAGTGACCACGTTCGCCCTGTCCACGATGGTGGCCGCCTACGGCTCGGCGTCCACGAATGCTACGCCGCGTGCCTCGCGCCTGCTGATTGAAGATACCCGGGCGCAAGGCACCCTGGCGACATTCATCGGCGCCTTCCTGTTCTCAATCGTGGGGCTCATTGCGTTGAGCACGGGTATCTACGGTGACAGCGGTCGGCTGGTGCTTTTCGGCTCCACCATCGCCGTCATCATCGTCATCACGGTGACCCTGCTTCGCGCGATCGAACAGTTCTCGCGTTTCGGACGCCTGGGTGAAACAGTTGACCTCGTGGAACAGGCCACCTGGAAAGCGATGAAGGAGCGCGCAGAGCAGCCTCACCTCGGAGCCCTTCCGTGTGACAGCGCGCCTCCGGCCGACGCCACCGCCGTATTCGCCGAGGGTGTGGGCTACGTTGAACATATTGATGTGCAACGTCTGGACCGCATAGCGGAAGAACATGGCCTGACCGTACATGTCATCTGCCAGCCGGGCACGTTCGCCACGCCCAACCGTGCCCTGCTGAGCATCGAGGGCAATCTGCAGGATGAGCAGCGGAAAGACCTGATCGAGGCCATCACCATCGGCCACACGCGGCGGATGGAAAATGATCCCCGCTACGGCATGGTGGTTCTTGCCGAAATCGGCGTACGGTCAATGTCTGCCGCCATCAATGATCCGGGCACGTGCATTTCGGTCATCAATACGTGCGTGCGACTACTGCTGAAATGGGACGCGCTGGCGTGCAGCACCGGGCATGAGGAAGCACGGTATCGCCATGTACGGGTCTGCCATCTGGATGCAGCCGATCTGTTCGAAGACACCTTCGCGCCGATAGCGCGGGACGCGGCCGGGTCGTTCGAAGTAAGCCTGAAGCTGCAGAAGGCACTCGCCGCGCTGGCTTCCAGCTGCTCGGGAGAGATGCGGAAAGCCGCACGTCACCACGCCGATGTGGCCCTGGAACGCTCGCTGCAGACGCTTCAGTTCGCGCAGGATCGCGAAGGTCTACGGGCTGTCGCCAGCGTGGAGCATCGCCGCGCGCAGGAGGCGGCGGAGCGTCGTGCCGGCAAGAAGTGGGCCGCTGAGGTGCAATTGCCCTGAGGCACAGCCGCATCCGCCGTGCAGCCGCGAAGCCGCGAAGCCGCGCCTTACGGATGCTGTGCCGGGGTGGAAAGCGTGCGCTCGACGAATCCCACCAGATAGGCCACCGCGGGCGGTGCCGAATCGGCCCCTTCGGCAGACGTGGACGGCAATGACCAATCGGCCTGGGTCATGCGGCTCATGTCCTCGGGCTGGATAGGCAACCATTCCATCCGCCAGTACGGGAAAAGCCGCTTCGCCACCCGTCCGTCGGCCAGCTCGGTCACTTCGGTGTGGCTGTCTGCGGACTTGATCCGTTCGTACACCGCGCGCACGCCGTCTTCCGGCCCCTCGAAGTACTGCAGAAACCGGCTGCCGTCGAAGAGCAGGACCCCGGTGACACCGGCCAGGTTGTTGAATCGGGCCGAAGCGGCGGCGATATCGCGCACCGTTTCAGCGTCGCAGTGTTCGGCGACCTTGCTGCTGTAAATAACCGCCCGAAGGGGCATATCGACCCACTGTAAGTTCCTGAAGCGACAAGGCTAGCACGGTGAAGCGTGGGTGATTGGACGCGCCGCGTCGCCTACAAGCCCCTTTTTGTTAAGACAACGTCACAGAAGAGCCAATTGCGTCAAGCAATCGACGACCAATCCAGTACAGATATGTCACGCTGAACCGTTTATAAAATTTCCCAGGTCATCATCACGTCCAGCTCATGCCAGATACCGGGCTCTTCCTGATCACGTCCTTTGAAGCGAGTTGCAATGAGGACGGAACCATCCAGCAGCTCAGTGCCATCACTGCCGAATGCCGCGCCTGCGGGACGGTGCAGACGACTGCAGATCCGCACATCCACCACATTGCAGGCGGCACCGTGCTCCACTGCCGGAACTGCGGGCGGCAGCAGGCGATGAGCAATGCCCGGTTTGTCGGGATGCGGCTGCGGCCGGGTTGAGATCTGCCGGGCGCTCCAGTGCCCACCCGTCGAATGATTCCCGCCTGCTCACCGCCTGGCTCAGGCGGCGATGCGGTGCTCGTAGAACGGGTGCTGTTTGTCGTCGAAGATGGCGTAGAGCCCGGCCAGGTTGGCCGGATCCGGGTTGAGCCAGGCGTCCACGTGCTCGGGCTTGATGTTGATGATGGTGCGGTCGTGGCCGGCGGCCGCCACTTCGGGCTCGGGATCGTCCGTGATAGCCGCGAAGGATAGAAGGTCCGGCGCCTGCCCTGCCGGGTCTTTCCAGTGCGACCACAGGCACGCCACCAGCATCGGCTCGCGCGTGCGCGGGGTGAACTGCACGACCTGGCTGCTGCCGTCGGGCCCTTCAACGTTTTCGTAGAACGTATCCACCACCATCAGCGCGTGGGTGTGGCCGAAGGCGGGCGCCCAGAATCCCTCCAGGCTGTCGCGGCGGGCGTTGTAGGTGCCGGGGTAGCGCTGATCGTAGCTTGCGGGCTTGCCGGCCAGCCGGCACTGGTAGCGCATGGGCTTGATGACACGCTGCCCGCCTTCGGAGACGATGACGGGCGCGTAGTAGCCCGGGAAGATGCGGCTGTCCGCTGCTTCGGGCTGTGTGCGTTTAAGGCTGGCGAGCTTGCCCAGGGCACGATCGATCTTCCGGCCGGCCACCCCGCGCTCGTTTTCGGCCTTCTTCGTCGGCTTGAACTGCAGGGCCCGTTTGGCATCGGCCAGGCGCCGACGCTGGGCGAAGATCTCCTGCTCAAGCACCTGGGTTTCGGCCAGATTCCAATGCGCGACCGCCGCGGCGATGGCCTGTTCCGCCCGTGATGGTCCGTTTGCGAACGCATCGTCCATGGACTTCGGCGTGCGCGGCCGCTTCTTGCCCTCATCGTGCAGATACAGGCGGGTGAAGTCTTCCAGGGACATGGTGGCGCCATAGCGGCGGACCAGCTTCTGATAGTCGGCGTTGATCTGTGCGGAGTAACACATTGGGCGATTAGATCACGCGCTCCGGACGGGGCGGTGAAAGGGCTCCTATCGCCCTGCGTTGCCACCTGGATTACGGAAGTCAGCAGCTATGGCCTCGCGGGCGGGCAGTTGGGGTGGATACGCGTTCGGCTTCGGATTGCGGCTGTCGCCGATGGCCGCGTGATGGTCACGAATCAAGTTTTTCTGATGTACGTCGCGGTGTTCGTGACGTCATTCTCGGGTGGCTGGTGCACCTGCACCAGTCGGGATTAGCGTCCCGCTGTAGATAAGTCAGTGTTCCTCCGTTGTAGCCCTATGGGCGCCGGCGGAGAATGTGTCGCCACGCCTGTTCCATGGCGGGCGGTGCGTGGGGATCACATGATCCGCCGGCAATTTCTGACTTACTACCCGGTACGCTAACCCGCATCGCCCGCCACCTCGCGCTTCGGCGCAGGTGGCCCGAACGCGACGCGAGGCCTCCATGCCCCACCAGTCCCACGCACGCGCGCTGCTGAGCGCGATGATCGGCGAGGACATCCACGACCTCCCTCCCCGCTTCCTTGCCCGGCTGGAAGTCATCCTGGCGCGGTATGCGCACGAACAGGGACAGCACCGGCGGGCCATCCGGCTTTCGGTGGTGCCGATGAAAGCCGATGGCAGCGCGGTGCTGGACGATGAAGCCACCTCCATCGCCATGCGCCGCTCCGGTCTTGCCCATGTGTACCGAAAGCTCACTGCGCTGTGCGCCACGCTTGAAACGCTGCACGCCGCACATCTGGATCAGCTGGATGGGTTGAGCGAAGAGCTGCCGGGTGAGCACATCGAGGAGGGGCTGGTGGTGGCCAGCCGGGACCTGGCGGAGTCTGCGCGCGAGGTGCTGGACCGGACGGAGTGGTGATGATGGGTGCCCGGGCGGCGGACAGCTGAGCGATGGAAACCCGGACGGGCGCCTGCTCGTCGCCTTGCCGGCCATTCATAGCGACACTATCGTCAGCGACAACGAATTGGTCCCAGTCCGCCCCAGCGAAGGAATCGCCTGCGATGCGCAACGCATGTATTGCCGCACTGGCTGCGTGTTTTCTGTTGGCGCTTCCCCGCACGGGGGCTGCGGTTGAAGCGGTGCATTCGCAGGAGGTGCCGTTATGGCCTGAGGACTCCCAGGTGCTGAAGGACGGGATTCGTGAGCTTTCTGGAGAGAAATGGGCCCTTATCCGGCCAACATTTCTGGTCTATCAGGCCACCAAAAGTGCGTCGCGTGCGGCCATCCTCGTGTTCCCAGGAGGCGGCTACAAGGGGCTGGGGATTGGACCGGACAGCACGCTTGGACTGTATGGGCGAGGTGTCTGTGGCTGGCTGACGGACATTGGAATTACCTGCATCCTCGTCAAGTACCGTGTCCCCAACACCGGCTGCAACTGGAACAAGGAAGCCCGGAGACACGAAACCCCCAACGTGCCGATGGCCTTACAGGATGCGCAACGGGCGGTGTCGCTGGTCCGGTTCAAGGCCAACGAATATGGCATCGATCCGCAAAGGATCGGCGTCATGGGCTTCTCTGCAGGCGGCCACCTTGCTGTGCTTTCCAGCACTGCGTTCAACTCCCGCGCTTATGCGCCAATCGATGAAGCTGACCGCATGAACAGCCGCCCCGATTTCGCCATCCCCGTTTACCCCGGGCACCTGACGATGGAGCACAAGAACAAAACGCCGAAAGCCGTCGCGGCGCAGGAACTCAATACCGACATCGTGCTTTCCAGGAGCGTGCCGCCGACGCTGCTGATACATGCCAAGGACGATCCGGTCGATCCGGCTTACTACTCCGAGGTGTACGCGCGGGAGCTGCGCAGGGCTGGTGTTCCGGTTCAGCTCAAGATCTACGAGACCGGCGGGCATGCGTTCGGGGCGCGGAAACAGGGGACAGATTCCGACCGGTGGATGGAGGAGGTTGTTGGGTGGCTTCGGGAGATTGGGGTGCTTTGAGTTTTCCGGATTATCCCCCACGGATTAGGCGCGGTCACAAGTGGAATTTTCTCGCGATCCAACCTTGGAAAAATTCAACGGCACCGTGATGCCCCGCTTCCAGACATGCCCAAGCGGTTAACATGGGATCGTCGGCGCGGTGATGCATCCCCACCGGCGTTCCCCGGGGAAATGGAGCAGGAGAGACCAGATGGCCCAGCCACGCACCAAGCGCGATGGGGTGAAATATTGGCGGGCGGCCGATGCGATCACCGAATTGGGAAGTGCCTCATTGGCCGCAGTGGAGGTTTGGGACCGCGAGCGGTTTCCCGATGATCCGCTGGGTAATGCCCGCGCCGATCTGGAACTTTTCACCGTAAACAGTCCCAGCCGAGTTCATTACAACTACGGGCGCAAGGATTGGCGAAGCGATCAGAGTCACCCCCACGACCGGCTATACAAGGTGGTGGAGATGGGGTCACCGCGGCGCACCCGCTACGTGTTGTTCAACCCCGCCAGCCACGGACATTGGAATCTGCTGCCGATGGGTGAGCGGAAGTGGCGAGCGGTGCCCATGGCAATGGACGATCAGGCCAAAGCGGAAGCCGAAGCGCAGGCGGATGCATTCGACGCTCCCCTCGACAGCACCCACGACGCTCGGGTGTGGGCTATGCGTGCGGTTACCCAGCGACGTGGCCAGCCTTTGTTCCGCGCCAAGCTGTTGGACACATATGGTGGCCGCTGCGCCGTCACCAGGTGTTCGGCCGTGGAGGTCTTGGAGGCGGCGCACGTACTGCCCTACAAGGGCGAACATACGAACCGGTTGGACAACGGCCTACTGCTGCGCGCCGATCTCCATACCCTCTTCGATTGCGGACTGCTCTGGATTACGCCCGAGTACACGGTGGCCCTAGCCCCTTCCCTGCTCACCACCGACTACGCGGCTCTTCAGGGACAGGCCTTGAACCTGCCCACCGCTGTAGCCCATCGTCCCAGCCCAATACATCTTGCCGAGCACGCGAAGGCTTGTATGGACCGTCTCTGGCCGCCGTAAAGCCAAGCTCATACAAAACCCCGCTCAACCCAGAACGAGACAACGGGATCCATATGACGACAGCAACGTCAACTAGTAAGCGTGGTAGCGGCGTGCCCTGCGACATCTGCTTTAACTGTCGCCGGCAGGAAAGAGCGGTCTGTGGCTCCGAATGACATGAACCCGTCGCCTCCGTCTCACCTATGACCCACCCCCGGAAAACCGGGCCAACGTAAAGTAGAGACTTCGGTCCGCATGGGATCCCGTGGCAACGAGGAGTCAGGCGATGAAGAAGTCCCGTTTTACCGAGGAGCAGATTGCATACGCGCT
>JAFAFF010000247.1 GCA_023423605.1 Pseudomonadota bacterium | reverse complement strand
TCGAGCAAGGCAGCTTCATCGCTGCGGCCAAATCGCTCGGGCTGCCCAAGACCACGGTCAGCCGCAAGGTGCAGGAACTGGAAACGCGTCTTGGCGCGCGCCTGCTGCACCGGACCACGCGCCGTCTTGGCCTGACCGAAGCCGGCTCCATCTACCACGAACACTGCCAGCGCATCGCGCGCGAACTGGAAGAAGCCGAAAGCGCGGTCAACCAGCTGCAGTCCGGTCCGCGCGGTTGGCTGCGCTTCACCGTGCCCTATTCGCTTGGCATCACCTGGATCGCGCCGCTGATGGGTCAGTTCCACGCCGCGTATCCGGAGATCCGCCTGGACATGCACCTGGGCAACGAGACGCTGGATCTGATCGCCGGTGAAGCGGACCTGGCGCTGCGTGTCGGTGCCCTGCCCGATTCCAACCTGGTGGCGCGCAAGCTCGGCACGCTGCGCACGCAGGTGTTCGCCAGCCCGGCCTACATCGAACGCCATGGCGAGCCGCTGCATCCGGACGAACTGCAGTTCCATCGCATCCTCGCCATGCGCAAGGCTTACCACAGCCACCCCAACCGCATTACCTGGCAGCTGGGCGAGAACGGCGGCGAACTGCGGGATTTCCCGGTCAATCCGCTGATGGTGGCCAATGACATGTCCGCGCTCAACGGAGCGCTGGTGTGCGGCGAAGGCCTGTTGCTGACCGGCGATGTGATGGCGAAACCATTCGTGGAAACCGGCATGGTGCGTCGCGTCCTTGCCGGCTGGACCGGGCCGGAAGTGGATTTCAACGCGGTGTTCGCCGGCGGTCGGCTGGTATCACCGAAGGTACGCGCGTTCGTGGATTTCCTGGTGGAAAAGCTCAACTTCGACGCCAGCTACATGATGGAGCAGTGCCCGGCGGCCAAGTACGCCCAGCAGCAGAACGAGAAGGCCGAGGCCGACGCGCGGGCAGAGGGCAAGCCGGTGCTGGAGGACGTGGCAGCATGATCGCGCCCTGGCAGGCGGATTGCCTTGGTGGGTGACGACCATTGGTCGTCACGCTGTTGCTTCAGTCCCCTTGGTGGGTGACGACCATTGGTCGTCATGCTGTTGCTTCAGGGCAGTGACGACCAACGGTCGTCACCCACAGGACAATCGGCACCCACAGGACAATCGGCACCCACAAGGCAATTGGAATCCACAAGACCGTCGGGATCCACAGCACCGTCATTGTTTCCAGGACCAGCAGACAGCACCAACAGAAATGCCGCCCTTGCAGGCGGCATTCTGTTTACTGCAGGCACCACTTCGCAGGTGTTTACTGCTTCAACGGAATCACGCGGATTTCCACGCGACGGTTCTGCGCGCGGCCGGCATCGGTGCTGTTGTCGGCAATGGGATAGGCCTTGCCCGCGCCCAGCGTCTCGATGCGCTCGCGCTGCACGCCCTGGCCGGTGAGGTAGGCAGCCACGGCATCGGCGCGCTCCTTGGACAGGCGGTTGTTCACCGCATCGCTGCCGATGCTGTCGGTATGGCCGACCACTTCGATCATGGTCTGGTTGTACTCGGACAGCGTGCCGGCCACGCCGTTGAGGGAGCCGTAGAACTGCGGCTTCAGCGTGGACTTGCCGAAATCGAAGGTGATGCCGTCCGGCAGGTTCAGGGTGATGTTGTCGCCCTGGCGGGTCACGTCGATGCCGGTGTTGGCGGTACGTTCGCGCAGCGCACGTTCCTGGCGGTCCTGGTACTGGCCGACAGCCGCACCACTGAGGGCGCCGATGCCGGCACCGATCATCGCATGCTGGCGACGCTCGGTCGCGCTGTTGCCGGTGAGCAGGCCAGCGGCGACACCCACCGCCGTACCGATCAGCGCGTTGCGCCCGGTGCGGTTCTGCTGTTCGGTCTGGTTGCCGTACTGGTCGCTCTGTACGTACGAGCCGCCGGTGGCGCATGCGGTCAGCGCGGCAGCGGTCATCAGGGCAAGAGCCACATTGCGGGGAGCCGTTCGAATCATGGTTTTTCTCCTTGTAGGCCGGGTGGTCCGGCATGCGGACGGCGCTGAGCATATACATCCGCGCGCGATGCCGGGATGACGGCGGCACCCGCCGGAGGCTCCCCGTTCATGTTTGTTCAACGTCGCCGATACGCCGCCAGCGCGGCCTCCCTGCCCGCGGCGAGATCCACCAGCGGCGTGCGCGGATAGTCCGGTGCCAGTTGCGTCAGCAGTTGCGGATGCTGCCACGGCGCGAACCGTGCCTTGACCGGCAGCGCGGCCAGTTCCGGCACCCAGCGGCTGATATAGCGCGCGTGTGGATCGAACTTCTCCGCCTGGGTGACCGGGTTGAAGATGCGGAAATACGGCGCAGCGTCCGCGCCGGTGCCGGCCACCCACTGCCAGCCCAGGGTGTTGTTGGCCAGGTCCGCATCCACCAGCGTGTCCCAGAACCAGCGCGCGCCGACAAGCCAATGCACGCGCATGTGCTTGCACAGGTAGCTGGCCACGATCATGCGCACGCGGTTGTGCATGTAGCCGGTGTGCCACAGCTGGCGCAGCCCCGCATCCACGATGGGAACGCCGCTGCGCCCCTGCTGCCATGCCTGCAGTGCGCCTTCATCCGCAGGCGCCCAGGAAAAACCATCGAAGCGCCGGTCCAGGTTGCGTTCGGGTGTCTCGGGAAAATGATGAAGCAGGTGGTGGGCGAAATCGCGCCAACCCAGTTGCCTGGCGTACGCATCGATGTCGGCGTTGCGTGCCGCACTGCGTTCGCCGTCCAGTGCCTGCAGTATCCGCCAGGGTGCCACCTCGCCGAAATGCAGGTGCGGCGACATCAGCGACGTACCCACGCGGTCCGGCAGGTCGCGCTGCTCGCGGTAGCCATGCAGCGCACCGTCGATGAACACCGACAATGCCTCCGACGCTCCTGCTTCGCCCGGCTGCCAATGCGCCCAGAACCCGGCGTCCCAGCCGATGGCTGGAGCAAGCCGCAACGCGTCCAGTGCCAGACCACGCACCGATGGTCGCGTCATCGTGGCCGGTGCCGGATCCGCTGCCCTGGTCTTCCAGCGGCTGAGCGCGGTGCGCCAGAACGGGGTGAATACCTTGTAGGGGCCACCCTGTTTCGTGGCCAGCTCCCATGGTTCGAACAGCAGGCTGCCGTTGAAGCTGTCAACCTGCAGGCCATGCTCGCGCAGCGCACGCTTGATGCCCGTGTCGCGCGCCTGCACGGCGGGCTCGTACCTGCGGTTCCAGTACACCGCTTGGGCACCGGTCTCCGCGGCCAGCGCCTTCAGGGTGGCAAGGCTGTCGCCTTCGCGCAGCACCAGACGGGAGCCCCGTGCACGCAGCGCCTGGTCCAGTGCGTGCAGCGAACGATGCAGCCAGGCGTTCGATGCGGCGCCCGGCGCCCAGCGGCCCTCTTCGGCAGGTGCATGGATGTAGACCGGCACGATGTCGTGCCCGGCGTCCAGCGCTGCGCGCAGGGCCGGATTGTCGGCCAGGCGCAGATCGCGGCGAAACCACACCAGGGCTGAGGACACGCGCTGCACCTTCCAGGATCCAGCCGCAATGATAGCGAT
>JAFAFF010000245.1 GCA_023423605.1 Pseudomonadota bacterium | reverse complement strand
CTGGCCTGCCAGCGTTCGAAGGTGACGCCGATCTTCCCCAGCTCGGCCGCGATGACGTCGCCATCGTGGGTGTCCAGCAGCGGGGTTTCGGGAGCAGTGTCGTTGTAGAGGCGCAGGCGGCTCATGGCGGTGGCTTGAACGGTGTGGGGACAGACAGAGTAGTAGTGCCGGGCTCTGCCCGGCAACCCGATGCGCCTTCAGCGCTCGGGTTGCCCGCGCATTCCACCTTATCCCCCCGCCTTCGGCGCGCCCCCTTGAACAACAAGGGGGCTCCTGGGCTGAGGGATTGCGAGGGGGTCAGCTGCGGAGCTTGCGGAGTTCCAGTTCGCACTGGAACAGGAATTCGAAGGCTTCCAGGTGCCGGCGTGCTTCGGCCATGTCGCGGCCCCAGGCGTACAGGCCGTGGCCGTCGATCAGGTAGCCCCACAGGGGTTGCGTGTCGAGCAGGGCATCGACCTGCGCCGAAAGCACGTCCATGTCCTGGGTATTGGCGAACACCGGCACGTCCACGGCCATTTCGTGGGTGCTGTTGCCGGCGAAGGCCTTCAACAGTTCGTAACCTTCCAGATGCACATGGCCCTGCGATGCGTACAGGCGCGACGCCACCGTCTGCACCGGTGAATGGGTGTGCAGTACGCAGCCGATTTCCGGGAAGCGCCGATAGAGCTGGGTATGCAGCAGGGTTTCGGCGGACGGGCGCAGCGGGCGGCCGACGGCCTTGCCGTCGAAGTCCACCACCATGATGTCGTCTTCGATGAGGCGACCCTTGTCCTTGCCGGAAACGGTGATCGCGGCGTGGCGGTCATCGAGGCGGTGGGAGAAGTTGCTGCTGGTGGCCGGGGTCCAGCCCGCCTGGGCCAGTTCACGGACGTTGTCGATCAGCAGCTGGGCCAGCTCGCTCAGGCGCGCGGTGTCGTACGGGAAGG
Organism: Pseudomonadota bacterium; assembly: GCA_023423605.1. Taxonomy (GTDB): domain Bacteria; phylum Pseudomonadota; class Gammaproteobacteria; order Xanthomonadales; family Xanthomonadaceae; genus Stenotrophomonas. The sequence goes on along the minus strand of JAFAFF010000245.1, from coordinate 3,706 downwards.
TGGGGGCGTTCATGGCGGGTATTTTACGGGATACGGCGAACGGCTGAGCCCCTTGTGGCTGGCGGCGTGCCGTGAGGCGTGGGGGCCGGACGGGAGGGGTTTGCGGGAGACGCCGTAAATCCATCCCTGGAGGCTTGGTCGCCGCATCCATGCGGCTCACACTCCCGCAAACCCCTCCCGCCCGGCCTTCGACATTTTCCGTGGTGTCAGCCACGGAAAGAAGGAAGAAGAGCAGGAGCGTGACGACCAACGGTCGTCACCCACCATGGTCATCACCCACATGGTCGTCACCCACCATGGTCATCACCCACATGGTCATCACCCATCAGGTCATCACCCACCATGGTCGTCACTCACCATGGTTGTGAACCACCAACGGTCGTCACTCACCAAGGCAGTTCCCGGCATTTCAGATGCCGGCATTGGACGTTCGTACGGTCGCCGGAACGCTGTCGAAGGCGGCTGGCGGTGGGTTGGCAGGACCGTAGAGCGCCATGGGTCGGACGCATGCGTCCGACGGGTTGGGCAGGAGCCCAACCCCGGTCTTGCCGTGTGCGCAGGACAGCGCACACGTGCAAGCGCGAAACGAGCCCTACATGGACGTACTGGTGGGCGTGTCCTGCCAACCCACCGCCAGCCGCCACCGCAGGAATCGCGCTTTCGCTTTCGCTGTTGCTGTTGCCGTTGAAGTTGCCCTAAAGCAGGGCGCGGGGGCGCAGCCCACGCAACACCCTCACTTCCCGCGCAGGCGGCTGTGCCGGTGCCCGTACGCGAAGTAGATGACGAAACCGGCCAGCGTCCAGCCGCCCATCAGCATCCAGTTGTGCACCGTCATCGCCGACAGCAGCGCCAGACAGCTGAGCACGCCCAGGCTGCACACCAGCCATGCACCCGGAATACGGAACGGGCGCGGCAGGTCAGGCTGCGTGCGGCGCAGGATCAGCACGCCTGCACACACCGCCGCGAAGGCGATCAACGTGCCCATCGAGGTCAGCTCGCCCAGCACGTCCAGCGGGAACAGCGCGGCCAGCAGGGCGATGCCGATGCCGGTGATGACCGTATTGATGTGCGGCGTGCGGTAGGTCGGGTGGATCTTCGTGAACACCGGCGGCAGCAGGCCATCGCGGCCCATGATCATGAAGATGCGCGGCTGCGCGATGATCATCACCAGCACCACCGACGACAGCCCGACCAGCGCGCCGATCTCCACCACCACGCGCAGCCAGCCCAGTTGCGGATGCGCGGCCACGGCGGTGACCACCGGCTCGTCCGTGCCCAGCAGCTGGTACGGCACCAGCCCGGTCATCACCGCGGCCATGGCGATGTACAGCACGGTGCACACCACCAGCGACAGCATCATGCCGATCGGCATGTCGCGCTGCGGCCGGTGCGATTCCTGCGCCGCCACGGACACCGCCTCGAAGCCGATGTAGGCGAAGAACACCATCGCCGCACCGCGCAGCACGCCATCCATGCCGTACTTGCCGGGGCCCTGGTTTTCCGGAATGAACGGGGTCCAGTTGGCCGGATCGACGTATTTCCAGCCGACCAGGATGACCAGGATGATCAGGCCGGTCTTCAGCACCACCATCGCCATGTTCATCGCCGAGGATTTGCGGATGCCGACGTAGCACAGCCAGGTGAGCAGCAGCACCAGGATGGCCGCCGGCAGGTTGGCGATGGCGCCGGTGGGCCGCAGCTGCCCATCCAGCGGCGCGCTCACCAGCGCTGCTGGCAGATGGATGTCGAAGTGGCTGAGCAGGCTGAGGAAATAACCGGTCCAGCTGACCGCCACCGCGGAGGCGGAAACACCGTATTCCAGTACCAGCATCCAGCCGATGAACCAGGCCGAGAGCTCGCCGAAGGTGGCGTAGGTATAGGTATAGGCGCTGCCGGACACCGGCACCATGGAAGCGAACTCGGCATAGGCCATGGCGCAGAACGCGCAGCAGATGGCCGCCAGCACGAAGGACAGCATGATGGCCGGCCCGGCGTGGTTGGCCGCGGCCTGGCCGGTGATGACGAAGATGCCGCCGCCGATCACCGCACCGATGCCCAGTGCGGTCAGGCCCCAGGGGCCAAGGGTGCGCGCCAGGCTCAGGCCGTTGGCGTCTTCATGGGCGGCGTGCGGATGCTTGGTGGCCCACAGTTGCTTGAGCATGTGCGTTGATCTTTGTCCGAGGTGCGGCGTTGGGCGGAAAGCCGGTGGGCGGGGTCCGCGAAAAGCGGCGGGCCGACCCCATCAGGGCCGGCCCGTCGACGCATTATGAAGTCTTTGCCAGCTTGCTGTTGCGCATGCCGTAGCCGAGGTAGATCAGCAGGCCAAGCACCGTCCAGCCCACGAACAGGTGCCAGTGCACCACGAAGGCCTGCCAGAACAGGAACAGGCACATGGCGGCACCGAGCGGACAGATCGCCCACACCAACGGTACGCGGAACGGGCGGACGATCTCCGGACGTGTATAGCGCAGCACCAGCACGCCGATGCAGACGGTGGCGAAGGCCAGCAACGTGCCCATCGACACCAGTTCGCCCAGCACGTTCAACGGCACCAGTCCGGCCAGCGCGGCCGCGATCACGCCGACCACGATCGTGCTCCAGTACGGCGTATGGAAGCGCGCGTGGACCTTGCCGAACAGCTTCGGCAGCAAGCCGTCGCGGGAGATGGTGTAGGCGATGCGGGTCTGCCCCATCATCATCACCAGCACCACCGAGGACAGGCCGGCGATGGCGCCGATCTCCACGGCGGTCTTCAGCCACGACAGGCTGGCATACGGTTCCAGCGCGGTAGCCACCGGCTTGTCGGTGCCCAGCAGATGGTAGGGCATCATGCCGGTCAGCACGGCGCAGACGATGATGTAGACGATGGTGCAGACTGCCAGCGAACCGAGCAGGCCGATCGGCATGTTGCGCTGCGGGTCCTTGGTTTCGCCGGCAGCGGTGGATACCGCGTCGAAGCCGATGTAGGCGAAAAACACGATGGTGGCCGCGCGGAACACACCGCTCCAGCCGAACTCGCCTGCCACGCCGGTATTCTCAGGAATGAACGGCGTCCAGTTCGCGGCATCGATATGCGCCGCACCGAAGCCGATGAACAAGCAGATCACGGTGACCTTGATGGCCACGATGATGGCGTTGACGAACGCGGACTGGGTGATGCCCACGTACAGCAGGCCGGACACCGCTGCCACGATCAGCACCGCCGGCAGGTTGAACAACTTGCCGGAGGAAACGAACTCGCTGCCGGTCCACGCGATCGGTGCGGCGCTGAGTGCGTCCGGGAAGGGCATGTTCAAGGTGGTGGTGATGAAGCTGATCAGGTAAGCCGACCAGCCCACCGCCACCGAGGCCGAGGCGAACAGGTACTCCAGTACCAGGCACCAGCCGATGAACCAGGCCATGCCTTCGCCGAGGGTGGCATACGAATACGAATAGGCGCTGCCGGAGACCGGCATCATCGCGGCGAATTCGGCATAGCACAGGCCGGCGAGTGCGCAGGCCAGCCCGGCCAGTACGAACGACAACATGATGGCTGGCCCGGCGTGGTTGGCCGCCGCCTGGCCGGTGAGTACGAAGATGCCCGCGCCGATGACCGCGCCGATACCCAGCAGGATCAGATGCTTGGCCGTGAGAGTCCGTTTCAGCGTGGCTTCGCCTTCCAGGCTGCCTTCGATGGGTTCGCCTGCATCGACGTGTGCGGCCGGCG
>JAFAFF010000204.1 GCA_023423605.1 Pseudomonadota bacterium | reverse complement strand
GCCACCGTGCTGGCGCTGTACCTGGTGGTGATCGGGCGCTGCCTGTGGATCGCCAGCCAGTCGCGCGATTCCTATTCGCGCCTGCTGGCCGGGGCCACCGGCCTGGCCTTCTTCGTCTATGTGCTGGTGAACGGCGGCATGATTTCCGGCCTGCTGCCGGTGGTGGGCGTACCCATGCCGCTGATCAGCTACGGCGGCACGTCCGCCGTTTCGTTGCTGGCCGGCTTCGGCCTGGTGATGGCCGTGCGCAGCCATAATCCGGTACACGGCGGTTATCGCTGACACACCGCAGCGTTCACCGTGGAGGGTCTCGGTTTCATTGAGATGCGCATCACATTTCACGCGAGTGATACACGTCGCCGATGGACTTGTCGCATTCAGTCTGCACAATGGCGGCTTGCCCGATCTGGCGCGCATCACAGCGCTGACAGGACGGGTGGGGAGCAGTACGACCTCACGTTTGCCGCCTGCTCTGGGGAGATGCAGGTGGCAGTCTCGCGCGGTCTGGTCGGCCGGTTGCGTCCGTGGGGGTGGGGGCGCAACCGGCTGTGGCCGGTGTTCCGCAGGGCGCTTGCCACGCGCCGGGACGCCAGGCTGTCATCACGCAGGTTTTACAAACGCATGATGAATTAATCAATCCTTTGCTATTCATGGTGTTAGGGGTTTTATTTCATCCATGACCTGCTAATCTGCGGCGATGATCCGACGCACACTGGCCTGCATGCTCACCCTCGGCCTGGTCGCCTGCGCGACCCAGCCGTCGAGTCCTCCACCGCCGTCTCAGACCACGGTTGCGCCGCCGCAGCCGGGCAACAACGGACACAAGGGGCCGGCCGAAGCCGCACCCGAAGCGGCCGCTGCCACCGCCCCGCCGGTGGATCTCACGCCCGTTCCGTTCGCCACCGCACGCGCCAACTTCATCCGCGACACCGCCGCCGCGCAGAACCTGGACCCGGCGTATATCGGTCGCATCCTGGACCAGGCCGAAGTGCGCCAACCGATCATCGCGGCCATGTCCCGTCCGGCCGAGCGGGTGAAACCGTGGAATGAATATCGCCCGATGTTCATCAGCCAGGCGCGCATAGACGGCGGAAAGAAGTTCCTTGCCGAACACCGCGACGAACTGATGCGCGTGCAGCAGCGCACCGGCGTGCCGGCCGAGGTCATCGTGGCCATCATCGGCGTGGAAACCAGCTACGGCGGCAATACTGGAAACTACCGTGTGCTGGATGCCCTATACACGCTGGCCTTCTACTACCCGCGAAGCGGCGATCCGGCCAAGCTGGAACGCGAAGTGCGCCGCGAGCTGTTCTTCCGCGACGAACTGGCCAAGCTGTTCATCCTGGCCCGCGACGAGAAACTGGACATTACCGCGTTGAAGGGCAGCTATGCCGGCGCGATGGGCATGGGCCAGTTCATGCCGTCCAGCTATCTGGATTTCGCCGTGGACGGCAACGGTGATGGCCGCCGCGACCTGTTCACCAGCTACGACGACGTGTTTTCCTCCATCGCCAATTACTTCGTGAAGAAGGGCGGCTGGGTACGCGATGGGCAGGTTGCCGTGCCGGCCACCTTGGACGCAGGGCGCGAAGAGTTCAATCCCACCGAATGGATGCCCACCTGGTCACTGGCCGAGCTGGCCCAGCGTGGTTACCACCCGTCCGTAGCCGTGCGCGATGGCGCCACCGCCACGCCGATCACCCTGGAAGGCAGCACCGGCAAGCAGTACTGGCTGGGCTTCCAGAACTACTACGCCATTACCCGTTACAACATCTCCAAGATGTATGCGATGGCGGTGTTCCAGCTGTCGCAGGCCATCGCAGGTAAGGAGCTGCCGCCGGCATGAACATCAGATGGTTGGTTCCCGGAGCGTTGATCCTTGCGCTGGCCGCATGCAGCAGCGCGCCGAAGAAACCCGGCGGATCGGCCAGCAGCAGCGCCGGCAGCCCGGCGGGAACGGTGGTGCAGGGCAAGGGCGGGCGGCCCGCGCACTGCCCGGAAGGGTCGCCGTATGCAGCCGCGCAGGAAGACCCGTCCACCCGTGGCAACTACACCGCCGGTGGCCTGTACAAGCCAGGCGTGAAGGACAGTACGCCGGATTACATCCCCAACGTGGCCTGCATTCCCGAACCGCTGGTGAAGGACCTGGCACGCTCGCCGATAGGCAACAAGAGCCCGTACGAAGTGCTGGGCAAGAAATACAAGGTGCTGGACAACACCAAAGGCTATGCCGAGCGCGGCACTGCCTCGTATTACGGCGCCAAGTTCCACGGCCGGCTGACCTCCAACCGCGAGGTCTACGACATGTACCAGTTCACCGCCGCGCACAAGACATTGCCGTTGCCCAGCTTCGCGCGCGTGACCAACCTGGACAATGGCGAATCGGTGATCGTGCGGGTGAACGACCGCGGCCCGTTCCATGATGGCCGCGTGGTGGATCTCAGCTATGCGGCGGCGGTGCGCCTGGGCATCACCCAGCGTGGCACCGGCAACGTGGAAGTGCGTGCGCTGCAGCCGGGCGAGGACAATCTGCTGGCCGATGCGAAACCGGCCCGTGCCAAGGCCCCTGCCGTGGCCGCCGACAGTGAAATGGACAAGCTGGTAGGCAAGCTCCCGGCCGCGCCCCGCGTAGCGCCGGGCTCTGCCCGGCTGACCAGCGCCGCCGCCGCTTCCGTAGCGCCGGACTCCGCCCGGCTGACGAACGCCGCCGCCGCCTCCGTAGAGCCGGGCTCTGCCCGGCTTGCCAGTGCCGGTACGAATGCGCGCAGCCGGGCAGAGCCCGGCTCTACGAGCGCCGCCGAAGCCTGGCGTTACCGCGTTGCCGACAGCGCCAAGCCCGGTTCAGCCGACAACTTCGACCGCTGGATGCGTGAAAAGCAGGTGCGCGTAGCCACCGGCAAACCCGCAACCATCGCCCGCACCGCCCCCGTAGAGCAGGGCTCTGCCCGGCTTGCCTCCACGGCGCCCGGCCCTGCCGCGCCTGCCGCCGTAGAGCCGGGCTCTGCCCGGCTTGCCAGTAACGCCACCACCCCCAGCCTGACCCAGCAGGTGCTGGGCAACGTGCTGCTGCAGGTGGCCAGCTTCGCCAGCCGCGACAACGCCACCCGCGCGCAGGGCCAGCTCACCGCCGCTGGAATCGCCGGTGCCACCATCAGCGATATCGCCGCCGGCGGTCGCACCCTGTGGCGCCTGCGCGTTCCTGCCAGCGACCACGCCAGCGCCACCGAGCTGGCTGGCCGCATCGCCGGGCTCGGTTTCGGCGCCCCGCAGATCGTCAAGGAATGATCGCCAGCGGCGGGCCTGCAATGCGCCCGCCGCGCCCGCCTTCGCGTCGGCCTACAATGGCCGACGTTTCCACTCTTCGTATCCGGCCGTTCCAGGAGCCTGCTGTCCCATGAAATTCCGTTTCGCCGCCACCGCGCTGGCCGCCACCCTGATGGTCGGCCTGGCGCACGCCCAGACCGAACTGCCGACGCCCGCCGCTCCGGCCGCCGCCACCGCCCCGGCCACCGTGGCCACGCCGCCGGCCCCGGTGCCCAGCGTGTCCAAGGCCTGGATCCTCATGGATTACGCCTCCGGCCAGGTGCTGGCGGGTGAAAACGTGGATGAGCCGCTGGCGCCGGCCAGCATCACCAAGGTGATGACGTCCTATGTCATCGCCGCCGAAGTGAAGAACGGCAAGGTCAAGCCGGACGACCAGGTGATGATGAGCGAG
>JAFAFF010000242.1 GCA_023423605.1 Pseudomonadota bacterium | reverse complement strand
TGGACCCGGAGAACTTCTACGGAACCCATTACGACCATGACGACGTCACCGCGCGCATGGCCACGTTCCGCTTCGAGCACGATTTCTCCGATGCGCTGAAGCTGAGCAACACGCTGCGCTGGGGCCGGACGGAACAGGACTACCTGCTGACCGCGTTCATGTCCACCGGCGGTACGGCCGCCGATCCGCGCGCCGGCAACATCAAGTGGACGGATATCAACGATCTGTCCACCTATACCCTGGCCCGCAGCAACCCGACCTACAAGGACCAGCAGAACACCATCGTCACCGACCAGCTCAACCTGCGTGCCGATTTCGCCACCGGCAGCGTGCGCCACAACCTGAGCACCGGCCTGGAACTGACCCGCGAAGAACAGCAGAACTGGACCTTGGTGGGTGCAGGCGCGCTGCTGCCCACGAGCCTGTATGCGCCGGATCCGCACACGGCTGGCAGCCTGTCCTGGGCGCGCAACGGCGCCGGCAGCGATGGCAGGACGGATACCGCCTCGCTGTATGCGTTCGATACGCTGGCCTTCGGCGAGCAGTTCCTGCTGACCGCCGGGCTGCGGGTGGACCATTACCGTACCGAGTACCGCAGCAGCGCGGCCTGTGGCGGCAGCGGCCGCGGCGCGGTCAGCTGCGGCAGCCTGCCCACCGGCAGCCTGGTGGAAACGGTCAACACCGATACCGAGGACACCCTGCTCAACTGGAAGCTGGGTGCGGTCTACAAGGCCAACGAGGCGGTCAGCCTGTACGCCAACTACGCGCTGTCACAGCAGCCGCCGGGAGGCGCCAACTTCCAGCTGGCCACGGCCGCCGGCAATGCCAACGGCATCAATGCCGATCCGCAGAAGGCGCGCACGTTCGAGGTGGGCACGAAGTGGAACGTGCTGGATGAAGCGCTGGCGCTGAACATGGCGCTGTTCCGCACCGAGGTGACCAACGAGATCAACACCCAGGTGCTGGACGACAACGGCAATGCCACCCAGACCGGAGAGAAGCGCGTACAGGGCGTGGAACTGTCGGCGGTTGGCAGGATCACCCGCAACTGGTCGTTGTCGGCCGGCTATACGCGCATGGACACCAAGGTGGTCGAGGGTGCCAGCATGGCCAGCGATGGCTCGCCCAGCCTGACCTACACGCCCGACGAGGCGTTCACCGGCTGGACCACCTATGCGTTGCCGCATGGGGTGTCCGTCGGCGGTGGCGTGCGTTATTCCGGCAGCATGCATCGCGGCACCGACGGTGCGGTCGGCACCCCGGAGTTCACCAAGTCGTATACCGTCTACGATGCGGTGGTGTCGTGGGCGGTCAACGAAGCGCTGGTGCTGCGCTTGAACGGCTACAACCTGTTCGACAAGCAGTACGTGGCCGCAATCAACAAGAGCGGCTACCGTTATACCCCGGGTGCCCCGCGCACCTTCCTGCTCAGCGCGGATTTCCGCTTCTGAGCCTGCGCGCGGGGCAGCACCTGCCGCCCCGCGCCTTATTCCGGACCCGCCCATGCTGCTGCACATTCCCAACGTATTGTCCGCCGACGAACTGCGTGCGCTGCGCCAGCGGCTGGACACCGCCGACTGGACCGATGGCCGCGAGACGGTCGGTGCGCAGGGCGCGCAGGTCAAACGCAACGAGCAGCTGCCCGACGCATCGCCGCTGAAGGCCGAACTGGGCGCCGTGGTACAGGGCGCCCTGCAGCGTAATCCGCTGTTCTTCGCTGCTGCGCTGCCGCTGAGGATTCTTCCGCCGCGCTTCAACCGCTACCAGGGCGGCGGCACCTATGGCTTCCATGTGGATGGCGCGGTGATGGCCAACGGTGGCCATCGCCACCTGCGCTCGGATGTTTCGTGCACGTTGTTCCTGTCCGCGCCTGACGAATACGCCGGCGGCGAACTGGTGGTCAGCGATACCTACGGCGAGCACGAAGTGAAACTGCCCGCTGGCGATCTCATCGTGTACCCGTCCAGCAGCCTGCACCAGGTGAACCCGGTGACCCGTGGTGCACGGCTGGCTTCGTTCTTCTGGGTGCAGAGCATGGTCCGCGACGATGCGCAGCGGCGCCTGCTGTGGGAAACCGACACCGCGCTGGAACGGCTGCGGCAAAGCGGCGCCGATGCCGCCGCGGTGCTGCAGCTGACCAACGTGTACCACAACCTGCTGCGGCGCTGGTCGCAGGTCTGACCCCCGCAGAGCCCACGTAGAGCCGGGCTCTTCCCGGCTGGGGACACACCGCACAGCGGGGCAGAGCCCCGCTCTACCCGGCGGCACGGGAACGGTTCTCATTTGCAATGGTTAACGCCTCTCACTACAATCACGCCCCGTCCACGCCGGTCCTCAGCGGCGATCATCATCCGGGGCCTTCCTTGCACCAGCCACACCGCCATCGCCAGCTCGGTGCCGCCATGCGCTGCCAGCGCCCGGCGCTGTCCAGCCTGCTGGCGTGGATCGCGGTGCTTGCCCTGCTGATGGGCTCACTGGCGGTGCTGGCTCCAGCAGCGGGTGCTGGCGCAGCCGTTGCGATGCCTCCGCTGCCGCTGGAAGAACGCGGTGGCGGTGAAGACAGTCTGCATGAGCAGGGGCCGGCCAAACTGCGCCGCGCCGTGCTGCAGACCGGGCGGACAGACGACGCGCCATCCCGGCCGATGGTGGTGGCTGCGCTCGCCACCACATGGAAGCAGCTCATCCGGCAGCAACCGCAGCCTGCGCACCGTTCCAGCGACTGGGCCGATACCGGCCCGCGTCCGCCGCGCGATGATGCGCCCGGACGTCGCCAGCAACGCGGCCAGGCGCCCCCGCGGGCCTGAATCCGTTTCCGGTGCCGCCGTCCCGGCCGGGACGCGCGCCGACGATATCCGCCGTACCTTCTTCGCCCTGACCGGGCGCATCGCGTTCGCCCCGCATCCTGCGTACGGGCGACGTTTCTTTGCCTTCTCCCGAGGTTACCGCCATGGCCCAGCGCCATCGTTTCCGTTCGTCCCTGTCCCGCCACACCCTTTCCGCCGCCCTGCTCTGCGCCCTGCATGCGCCCGCCTTCGCCAACGGGGCACCCGCAGGTGCGCCGCAGACCCTGGATACCGTGGTGGTCACCGCTTCCGGCTTCGAGCAGAAGATCACCGATGCCCCGGCCAGCATCTCCGTCGTCACCCGGGAAGACCTGGCCAAACGCCCGTACATGACCCTGCTCGACGCGGTGCGCGACCTGGAAGGCGTGGACGTGGGCGAAACGCGCGACAAGACCGGCCAGGGCAGCATTTCCCTGCGCGGCATGGGTTCGGACTACACGCTGATCCTGGTCAACGGCCGTCGCCAGAACAACCACGGCGACATCTATCCGAACAACTTCGGCGGCAACCAGTTCAACCACATTCCACCGCTGGACGCCATCGAGCGCATCGAAGTGATCCGTGGCCCGGCATCCACGCTGTACGGTGCCGATGCGATGGGCGGTGTCATCAACATCATCACCAAGCGTTCGCTGGAAAGCTGGAGCGGTTCGGCGACGCTGGCGCGCACCTTCGAAACCGATGACGAGTTCGGCGATGACAGCACCGCCGACCTGTACGTGTCCGGGCCGCTGGTGCCCGGCGTGCTGAATCTCAGCGCGCGGGCCGGCTGGTACGACCGCAAGGCATCCAATCCGGTGTACGCGCCGGCGACCGATCCCAACGGCACCCTGCATCCGCGCACGCTCGGCTTCGGCGGCGGCGGCAAGACCGTGGACAACACCAACAAGGCCGGCGGCCTCAGCCTGGACTGGAACATCAGCGATACCCAGCGGCTGACCCTGGACTACGACACCTCGCGGCAGGAATACGACAACTCCATCAAGATCAACGACGACGGCGAAGAGGAATATCCGGTCGGCACGGTGGACAGCCTCAGCAGCATCTTCACCGCCGGTAATTTCTGCCTGGGCGCTGCCGGCACCAGTGCCGGTGCGTGTGCCGCCAATGGCGGCAGCTGGTCGCGCCGCGCCAATCCGCGCGCGGGCTACGGCCCCACCCAGGAATTCACCCGCGATGCCTGGGCACTCACCCATGAAGGCAACTGGAGCTTCGGCAACAGCCTGGTGTCGCTTGCGCACGTGGCCACCAACAACGAGGGCCGCACCATGCCCTTCACCGTGGCCGAGCGTGAACACCTGCTGCAGATGATCGATGCCACCGGTCCATACGCAGGCATGTCGCTGGCCGAGCGTCGCGCGCTGGCCGGATCGACATTCCTGCCGCGCCCCAGACGCATCCTGGAAAGCGCCCAGTACACGCTGGATGCCAAGCTGGACATTCCATTCCAGGCCGCCGGCCAGCACGTGGCCGTGGTCGGTGCGCAGGTGATCCGCGGCGAGTTGACCGATGGTGTGTTCGGCACCGAAGCCGGTACCCCGGGACAGACCCAGGACCACAACATGTATTCGCTGTTCGCCGAAGACACCTGGACGGTGGTCGAACCGCTGGGCATCACCTACGGCCTGCGCTATGACGACCATGAAGTGTTCGGCGACCACCTGAGCCCGCGCCTGTACGGCGTATATACCGTCAACGAGGCATGGACGGTGAAGGGCGGCGTGAGCACCGGCTTCAAGACGCCCAAGACCACCCAGCTGTATGACGGCGTGGTCGGCTTCGGTGGCCAGGGCACCTCGCCGATGTACGGCAACCCGGAGCTGAAGCCGGAAACCAGCACCAGCACCGAACTGGCGGTGTACTGGCAGCACCCGGCCGGGCACAACTTCAATGCCACGGTGTTCCACAACCGCTTCGACGACAAGATTTCCTCGCAGCCCTGTGGCCCTGGCCTGACCCTGGCGTGCACCGCCAGCGGCGAGTATGCCGAACTGGGATATTCCAGCAGCTCGCGGACGGTGAACATCGACGAGGTGGTGATCCAGGGTGCGGAAATCGCCGGCCGCTGGAACATCAACACGCACTTCGGCCTGCGCGCCAACTACACCTTCACCGACAGCGAGCAGAAGAGCGGCGCGGCAAAAGGACGGCCGCTGGGCAACAGTGCGCGGCACATGGCCAACGCCACCTTCGACTGGCAGGCCAGCGACCGCTTCAACATGTTCCTCACCGCCGAAGCGCGCTCCAGGCGCTACCGCGACGTAAGCAGCGTCACCGGCCAGGAGCTGTATTACAAGGATTACACGGTGCTGCACCTGGGCGCGTCGTTCGAGGCGACGCAATGGCTGACCATCAATGCGCGCATCAACAACCTGCTCGACCGCGATTTCACCACCTACCAGACCCTGTTCGCCGACCTGGATGGCAGTGGTGTCTACGGGGACAGTGCCAATGAAGTGCTGTTCGAGGACGATTACAACAACAAGGACAAGGCGCGGAACGTCTGGGTGAGCCTGAACGTCCGTTTCTGAGCACGGGACCGGGGCGTCGGCCAGCGGCCGGCACCACCGGGGTCAATTGCGAATAATTCTCATCAATGATGTAATGCGTTGTCATCTTCCGCCTTCCCACCTGCCGTGAGCCGTCCCGCATCTTCCGCCGTGCAGCACCAGCAGAGCCGTGGCTTCTGGCTGCGCACCCTGCACCAGTGGCACTGGATCAGTTCGGCGGTCTGCCTGATCGGCATGCTGCTGTTCGCGGCGACCGGCATCACCTTGAACCACGCCGCGAAGATCGAAGCCACCCCGCAGGTGGAAAGCCGCCAGCTGACCCTGCCGGACGACGTGCTTGCGGCGCTCGGTGGACGCGAAGACGGCAACGCACCGGTGCCGCGCGCTGTCCGTCAGTGGCTGGATGCGGAACTGGACATCGCCATCGGTGCCCGTCCGGCCGAATGGTCTGCCGGGGAGATCTACCTGTCGCTGCCGCGCCCCGGCGGCGATGCCTGGCTGAGCATCGACCGCGAAAGCGGCGCAGTGGAATACGAATCCACTTCGCGCGGTGCGGTGTCCTACTTCAACGATCTGCACAAGGGACGCAACGCCGGCCCCGCCTGGGGCTGGTTCCTGGACCTGTTCGCGGTGGCCTGCCTGGTGTTCTGCATCACCGGCCTGTTCCTGCTCCACCTGCATGCGCGGCAGCGGCGCATGACCTGGCCGCTGGTGGGCCTGGGGCTGATGATTCCGCTGCTTATCGCCCTGCTGTTGATCCACTGACCCTCTTCGACCTTCCCTGCTGGAGCCGCCCATGCGCGTCACCCTCACCATCGCCCTCAGCGGCCTGCTGGCCACATCGCCCGCCTACGCCGCCACCCTGGACATCAACGTCGAGGTGCCCAAGCTCAACGTCGCCGAATACCATCGCCCGTATGTGGCGGTCTGGCTGGAAGGTGCCGACCAGAAGGTCGCCGCCAACCTGTCGGTGTGGTACCAGCAGACCGGCAACAGCGAAGGCCATGGCACCAAGTGGCTGCCGGACCTGCGCCAGTGGTGGCGCAAGAGCGGCCGCACCCTGGACGTTCCGGTGGACGGCGTGACCGGCCCCACCCGCCCGGCCGGCACCCACGCCCTGTCCTTCAGCGACAGCCAGCCGGCCCTGAAGCAGCTCGCACCGGGCAACTACACGCTGGTGGTGGAAGCGGTGCGCGAAGTCGGCGGCCGCGAACTGCTGAAGATTCCCTTCACCTGGCCGGCCAGGACCGCGCAGAACGGTTCTGCCCAGGGCAGCACCGAACTCGGCAAGGTCACGCTCACGGCCAAGCCCTGAAAGGGAGATGGAAGAGGTTGAATCCTCGCCGGTTTCCCGTCCTTCGTCGCACACCTCATTTCCTGCCTGGAGTTTCCTGCCCATGAAGCGCACGCTCGTCCTCGCCGCCGCCCTGGCCGCTGCCCTTCCGTTTTCCGCCCTGGCGCACAAGGCCTGGCTGCTGCCGTCGCAGACGGTAATCGCCGGCAATGATCCGTGGATCACCGTCGACGGTGCCGTGTCCAATGACCTGTTCTACTTCAACCACGTGCCACTGCGGCTGGAATCACTGGTGATCACCGCCCCTGACGGCAGCAGCGTGCAGCCGCAGAATCCGGCCACCGGCAAGTTCCGCAGCGTGTTCGACATCGAACTGAAGCAGCAGGGCACCTATCGCATCGCCTCGGTGAACGATGGCCTGTTCGCCACCTATGAACAGAACGGCGAACGCAAGCGCTGGCGCGGTACGGCGGCGACCTTCGGCGAGCTGCCCAAGGGCGCCACCAACGTGCAGGTATCGCAGTCGGTAGGCCGCGTGGAAACCTTCGTCACCAACGGCACGCCGAACGGTACGGCGCTGAAGCCGACCGGCAAGGGCATCGAACTGGTGGCGCTGGCACATCCGAACGATCTGTTCGTGGGCGAGGAAGCCACCTTCCGCGTGCTGGTGGACGGCAAGCCGACCGCCGGGCTGGAGTTCGAGATCGTGCGCGGTGCCACGCGTTACCGCAACGCTCAGGAGGAGATCAAGGTGGCCAGCGATGCAAAGGGCGAAATCCGCGTGACCTGGCCGGAAGCCGGCATGTACTGGCTGGAAACCGGCACCGAGGATGACAAGACCTCCGTGAAGCAGGCCAGCAAGCGTCGCCTCAGCTACGTGGCGACCCTGGAAGTGCTGCCGCAGTAACCAGGCGTGCGCGTGACAACGCCTGATGAGGAAGTGGTGGGCCGGTCGGCCGGGCAT
Source organism: Pseudomonadota bacterium (assembly GCA_023423605.1). Taxonomy (GTDB): domain Bacteria; phylum Pseudomonadota; class Gammaproteobacteria; order Xanthomonadales; family Xanthomonadaceae; genus Stenotrophomonas. The sequence continues at coordinate 6,265 of JAFAFF010000242.1, read as the reverse complement.
GGCCCGGCTGCAACCGGCGCTGCCGCGTGCCTGGATATCGCCAGCCTTGGTGGTACCACCATGGGCACGAACTGGAGCGCGAAGCTGGTCCTCCCGCGCCAGCGCGATCTGCATCCGCTGCATGCCGGCATCCAGGCGCAGCTGGATGCGGTGGTCGCGCAGATGAGTACGTGGGAAACGGATTCGGACATCAGCCGCTACAACCGCGCGTCCGCGGGAAGCTGGTGCCCGCTGCCCGCCCAGGCCCGCACGGTGCTGGCCTGCGCACAGGAGGTGGCTGCGGCCAGCGACGGTGCCTTCGATCCCACCGTCGGCCCGCTGGTGGCGCTGTGGGGCTTCGGAGCGCACGCCGCCGCACGCACACTGCCGGATGAGCACGCGCTGGCCGCCACCCGCGCCCGCTGTGGCTGGCAACGGCTGCAATGGCAGGATGCCCGCCTGCTGCAACCGGGCGGCGTGGAGCTCGACCTGTCCGCCATCGCCAAGGGCTTCGGCGTGGACGAAGTAGTGCGCTGGCTGCGCGCGCAGGGCATCGTCGCCGCGCTGGTGGAGGTCGGTGGCGAACTGCATGGCTACGGCCGCAAGCCCGACGGGCAGCCCTGGCGCGTGCTGGTGGAATCGGCGCCGGAGGAGGATGCCTCGACGACCACGCCGCCACGCGTACTGGCCCTGGACGATCGTGCCGTGGCCACGTCCGGCGACCGCTGGCACCAGTACCGTCAAGGCGGGATGCAGGTCAGCCACAGCCTGGACCCGCGCAGCGGTCGACCGGTGCAACGCGCCGCGGCGGCGGTTACCGTGGTGGCCGCGGATGCGATGCACGCCGATGCCTGGGCAACCGCGTTGACCGTGCTTGGCTGCGAGGCAGGCCTGGCACTGGCCACCCGGCTGGGGCTGGCGGCGCGCTTCCTGGAACGCAGCGAGGGCGGCCCGCGTGAAACGCTCACCCCCTCCTTCGAAACGCTGCTCGCATGAGCGTGAGGTTCTCCCGTGCGGCGCTGGGCAATGCGCTGGTGATGCTGGTGCTGGCGGCGATTGCGCTGCTGTTGCTGCGGCTGCACCTGGGCGAAGACGGCTGGAGGCCTGCCGCAAGCCCGCACAATGCGGGCATTGCCGTTGCCAGCGTGCTGGCCTATGGCGGGTTGTGTGCATTGCTGTGGTGGCGCGGGCGCCCACGCGATGACGACCGCGATACCGGTACGCAGCCGCTGCTGCTGGTATGGGCGAGCCAGACCGGGTTCGCCCTGCAGCTTGCCGAACGCAGCGCGCAGGCCCTGCGCGCTGCGGGTGTGGCGGTACGCGTGCGCGCCATCGACCAGTTGGATGCCGGACTGCTGGCCAGCAGCGAACGGGCGTTGTTCATCGCCAGCACCACCGGCGAAGGCGACCCGCCCGACCACGCGCAGGGCTTCCTGCACCGGCTGGTGCCCGCATCGCCGTCGCTGGCGCACCTGCAGTACGGTGTGCTGGCGCTGGGCGACCGCAGCTACGATCAGTTCTGCGCGTTCGGACACCAGTTGGAAGGCTGGCTGCGCCAGCAGGGCGCGCATGCCCTGTTCGACACGGTGGAGGTGGACAACGCCGATCCCGCCAGTCTTCGCCACTGGCAGCAGCTGCTTGGCCAACTGGGCGGCGACGCCAGCGAACAGCCCGACTGGGCTCCGGCCGCCTACCAGCCGTGGCGGCTGCTGCAACGCACGCACCTGAATCCAGGCAGTGCCGGTGGTGCGGTGCACTGGCTGCGCCTGCAGCCTCCGCCGGGCGAAGAGGTGCGCTGGCAGGCTGGAGACATCGCGGAAATCGGCCCACGCCATCCCGCGCCGGTGGTCGATGCCTGGCTGCGCACGCAGGGTTTCGACGGTGCCTCGCTCCTGGATGATGGCGAACCGCTGCGTGCGCGTCTGTCACGTTCGCACCTGCCCGTGCTGGACATCGACCGCGACCTGGATGCACTTGCCAAGACGCTGCGGCCGCTGCCCCATCGTGAGTATTCCATCGCATCCACGATGGCCGACGGCGCGCTGGAACTGCTGGTGCGACGACAGCTGCGCGCCGATGGCAGCCCCGGCATCGGCAGCGGCTGGCTGTGCGACGCGGCCGGGATCGGCGATACCATCGACCTGCGCCTGCGCCGCAATCCCGCCTTCCATGGCGTAGCCGCCGACGTTCCGCTGCTGTTGATCGGCAACGGCACCGGCATCGCCGGATTGCGCGCGCACCTGCACGAACGCGAAGCGGCCGGCGCGACGCGGACCTGGCTGCTGTTCGGTGAACGCAACGCCGCGCACGATTTCCACTTCGCCGGAGAGCTGCAGGAACGCCTGCAGCGTGGCGCGCTGGAACGGCTGGACGTGGTGTTCAGCCGCGATGGCGGTGAACATCGTTACGTGCAGCATCGCCTGCAGGCGCAGGCCGAACGTCTGCGCCGCTGGGTGGATGACGGCGCTACGGTGCTGGTCTGCGGCAGTCTGCAGGGCATGGCCCCGGCAGTGGACGCGGTGATCGAACAGGCACTGGGCAGCGATGGCAGGGAAGCGCTGGTGCGGGCCGGGCGTTATCGGCGCGACGTCTACTGAGGCGTAGCGGCCTGGCAGGCCGCGGTGACCCGTATCGCCAGCAGTTCGCCGCCGCCGTCCAGCGCGTGTCGCTGTCGCTCACCCGCGGCCAGCCAGGCCGTATCGCCGGCGGCCATCGCGGGCAGGGCGCTGGCGTCACCGAACCTGGCCTGGCCGGCCAGCAGGTGGATCGCCCACGCCACGCCGGGTTCGCTGAAGAAATACATCGGCCCGACCATCGGCCGGTGCAGCAGTTCGGCGCACAGCATCCCGCGTCGCCACATCAGGTTGAAATCATGGGTGACGCCGTCGGTCAGCTCGCCGCGCAGGCCCTCTTCGCCTGCGAACCGCGCGCGACCATGCGGCGGCAGCACGTCCTGCGTGCGGCCATTGTCGAAGCGCAGGCGCACGCCATTGCCTTGCAGCAGCACCAGCTCCCGCTCCACGCCGGGAAAGGCGGAAAAGGCGGCGTCCTGTTCGATCTCGGCGATGGACAGGCGCAACGCCCAATCATCGCCAGTGGCAGGAAGACGGAGGATCTCGCGGGTCCAGCCGAGCCCGTTGCGCCATCGTTCGCGACGGTAGGCCTGGTGGGGAATCACATGGCTCGGCGTGCACAGCAGGGCATCGATGTTCATGCGCGTATTGCATCATGCCGCGCGCACGGCGTGTAGAGCCGGGCTCTGCCCGGCTGGGATTTCCCGCGCAGCGTGTAGTGCCGGGCTCTGCCCGGCTGACGCTTTCCCGTGCAGCGTGTAGAGCCGGGCTCTGCCCGGCTGGCGGTTTCCCGTGCAGCGGGGCAGAGCCCCGCTCTACGATGTCCCGCAGTTGCCGTCCAGCAGCTGCGACTGTTTCAGCCATGCCTGGTCGGGGTAGTAGGCGAACACCATCGTGCCGCCGCGCAGCGCGTCGATCAGTGGCCTGGCCACGGTCAGCCGCACGGCCGGACAGCCCAGGCTGCGGCCAAGCCGGCCCTGCAGGCGGGCGGCGGAGGGATTCACGTAGGGAGCACCGTGGATCACGATGGCCCGCTCGCGGGCGCGATCATTGAAGCCCGGTTCCAGCCCATCCAGTCGCAGCGAATAGCCATTGCCGCCCATGTAGGTTTCCTGCGCGGTGAACACCCCGATGCTGGACATGTAGCTGCCTTCCCGGTTGGAGAAGTGCTCGGTGAGGTCGCTACCACTGTTGCGGCCATGGGCAACCCACTCCTCGAACAGCAACCGCTGCCGCTTCAGATCGAATACCCACAGGCGCGGCTCGGTGGACGGCCGCGAATAATCGATGACACCCAGACGGGTCGGCACCACGCCCAGTTCCGGCCGGCGCAGGGCGCAGCGCATGGCGCCGGCGGCCAGCTGCAGCACCTTGCGGTCGGCATGGGGCGCCACCTTCGCCAGCACGGCGGCCAGTTCCGGAGCGGACAACGCGACCGGCGCGCTCTGCTGTGCGGCGGCGGGAAGACTCATTGCGGAAAGCAGGCCACAGGCAGCCAGCCACAGGCGGGGCGGATTCATGGGCGCGGACAGGATGACGGCAGGATCCTCATAGAGTGGACCCGGAAGGCTCGGATTCCAACACCGGCTGCAGGCCCGGTTCAGCGGCGCTTGGGCGCACCGCCGGCAGCGTGGTCACCAGCAGCGTGGTGCCCGGCACCAGGGCGGCATAGAGATGACGGGCGAAATCCGCCGGCAGCGCCAGCGGCAACGAGGGCGTCGCCAGCAGGTCCGGACCCACCGTGCCGGGCTCCTGGCCCAGCAGCGGATACGCCGTCCAGCGATGCAGCCGCTGGTGCTCGTCCAACGGGCTGGGCGCATCGGTGTAGCCCTCGCCCATCACGAACAGCGTGGAGCCTTCGAAAGCCGGCAACGCATCGGCCTGCAACGGCGATTCGCCGATCAGCACGCCATCGCGCAGCACATAGATGCGCTGGTCGTGCAGGCTGACCAGCACGCCAAGCCGCCCTTCGGTCGTGCCATCTTCCTTCCAGTACGCTGCGCCGGCCTGGTTGGCCTGCGCCTCCGGCAGCGTCTCGCCGCGGCTGTTCACCGGCGCCAGGATCGCCGGATAGGCCAGTGTCATCGGCGAACTCCGGGCATCGGCCACCACCACCGTGTCGCCGCGCTGGGTGGCACTGAACAGCTTCTGCGCGAACGCCTGCGGCAACCGTACGCAGCCGTGCGAGGCGGGATGGCCGGGCAGGCTGCCGCCGTGCAGCGCGATCCCATCCCAGGTCAGCCGCTGCATGTAGGGCATCGGCGCGCTGTTGTACAGATTGGAGCGGTGGTCCTTGTCATTCTGCAGGATGGTGAACACAACGGTCGGGGTCTCATGGCCGGCCTTGCCCGAGCTGATGGTGCTCATGCCGATGGCGATGCCGTTGCGGTACACATAGGCCCGCTGCTCATCCAGGCTGACCACCAGCACGATGGGGCCGGAAGGCGAGATTTCCGGATGCCAGAGATATTCGCCGGGCTTGAGGTCGGCCGGTCCGCGTGTCGCGGCGGTGGCCGGTTGCGTCGGCGCCTGCGCGTGCAGGCCGGGTACCACGGCCAGCGACAGGCTGGCCGCGAACAGCAGGGACAATGGCAGCGATCGCATCGGTGTATTCGACCTTTCCGTTGGAGCTCCGACGCTACACAGTCGCGGGAGCGCAAAACAGATTGCCCGGCGACACAGCCATGTGTCGTACCGGGCAATCGTCACGTCCGTGTCGGCGTCCTGCCACCCGGGCATCCTGCCTGTCGGGGGGCGTGCTCCTGCATGGAGGCCGCTGTCATCCCTGGTTGTCTATCCCAGCCCCTTCCACAGGTCTGTGATGCTACCGTCCTGGTATGGTTCGGCCCATCCCGGGCCAGCCGCTGCAACCCTCCTGAGGCGGCGGAAACCTGCATCCGGCAGGTCACGGCGAATCCCCTTCCCTCAACGCCTTGGTACGGGTCGCACCGGTACCGGTCCGGGTACCGGATCCTTCGCGGGCGTTGTGCCCCCGAGGGTGATCCGCTGTCGATTCCGTTCGACGATGCCTTTCCCTATGCCCTTTACCTGCGTCAGGTCCTCGACGCGGCGAAAAGGCCCGTGCTGCTGCCTGTGCTCGACGATCGCGGCAGCCCGGCTGGGCCCCACCATGGTCAATCCCTGCTGCAGTGCAGAGGCATCTGCCCGGTTGATGTCGATCCGCTCGGCAGCCAGTGCCTGCGTGATCCACATTCCCAGAAGCAGCGCCCGCAGCACGCTCCACCAAGACACGAGGTATATCTCCCTGTGATCAGGACCGTTCCGACCGGCAATCCCGTCGGTGGAAACAGTGTCCGTCACCACATATGCACAGCCTATCGTCCAGACGGATTTCTGACAGCCAGCTAAACACCCGACGCCTTGTAGGAAAATCCCTACCCCTGATCAGATGGGGGAATCCACGCGCCATGTAGAGCCGGGCTCTGCCCGGCTGATGCATCACGCGCAGCGGGGCAGAGCCCCGCTCTACGGGAATCCACGCGCCACGTACCGCCGGGCAAGGACCGGCCCCGGAGACGCGACAGCGACGGCCTCGCCGGGAGCGTGGTCCAGACCGGCCCGGCGCGCAGGCGTAGAATGGCGGGATCAGCCAAATCCAACCGGAGTTTCAGATGGACAGCGCCAAGCTCGGCCAATTCGTCAACGAGAAGTGGGACAGCGAGATCGTTCCGCAGCTGGTCGACTACATCCGC
>JAFAFF010000131.1 GCA_023423605.1 Pseudomonadota bacterium | reverse complement strand
GTCTGTCCCCGTTCCCCCGGCAACGCGACCGCGCAGAACACGCTGGTGACTGCGGCCAGCGCGTAGCCGCCGAAGATCGCCGCCATGCTGCGCGAAAAAACACCCCAGCGCGCGTGGGTGAAGAAGGCACGCGAACGGGCGCTGAAGGAGATACGGGGTGAGGTGCTGGCGGAAGGAGGCGAGCGGTCCACGATGATCCTGCGTTGCGTTACGGGGTGGGAAGGGCGCGGCGATGCCAGCCGCAACAGGGGCCGTCCTTGGCCCGCCACCGGTGGTGCCGGCGGCATCGGAAACACGGTCAGAGCTTCCAGCGCAGCGTCAGGCGCACGTTGCGCGGTTCGCCCCAGTAGACGCCGTTGTAGAAACCGACGTTGCTGAAATATTCCTTGTCCAGCAGATTGTTGATGTTCAACTGCGCGCTGAAGTTCTCGTCGAAGCGGTAACCCGCCGACAGGTTCAGCAGATAGAACGAGTCCTGCTCGAAGCGCACGGCTTCGGTACGACCGGTGGCCAGGTAATCAGCGCTGGGCCGGCTGCCGTTGCGCCAGATGCTGCTCTGCCACGTGGCACCACCGCCCAGCCAGAAGCGGCCATCGATGCCACCCGGCCGCCAGCTGGCATTGAGGCGGAAGGTATCGCGCGGCGTGGTGGTGTTCTGCGCGACGCCGGCCTGGTTGCGGATGGTGGTGTGGGCATAACCGGCCGACAGGTTCCACTGTTCGCCGATGCTGCCCTGCGCTTCCACCTCCCAGCCCTTCACCTTGTTGCCCTTGCCGGTGGAGCGGTAGGCCTGGCCACCATCGGGCAGCGAATTCAGCGGCACGCTGTCGTCGATCTCGGCCACATTGTCCTTTTCACCCTCGAACACCGCCGCCGAGGCGTTGAGCAGGCCGTCGAAGAACTCCGCCTTGAGGCCCGCTTCCCACATGTCGCCAACCACCGGCTCCAGATACTGGTTGTTGCGGTCGCGGTATTCCTGCGGCTGGAAGATGTCGGTGTAGCTGACATAGCCGCTGAGCACGCGGTTGAAGTCGTACACCAGGCCAACGTAGGGGGTCACCGAATCATCCGGCTTGTAGCCGCTGCGCGTGGTGCCGGTGAGGTTGCCGGCATCGTCATGGGTGTAGGTCCACTTGCGTGTTTCCCAGCTGCCGTAACGCGCGCCGACCACCGCCAGCAGCGGATCGGCCAACTGCAGGCGGGCGGCCACATAGGCAGCCTGCTGGCGCAGTTCATCCTGCGAGCCCAGGTAACCCAGGCGCGTGATCGGCAGCTCCGGCACGTCGCCGGTCCAGTGGCGCCAGTCCGGCACCGCATCGTAGCCGGCCGGCACATCGCCCTGTTCGATGGCCGGGAATTCACCCTTGCGCAGCGACTGGCCGAAGCCGAACACCAGCTCGTGGCGGCGGCCGAACAGCTGGAACGGCCCGCCGATGTTGACGTCGAACACGTCCATCGTGCTCTGCTCGGCGAAATGCGAGATGTAGGCGACCACGCCGGTGCCATCCGGCCGCGGGTAGCCGGCCGCACCATACCAGACGCTGCCATCGGTATCGCGGTCGGCGTGGGTGAAGTTCGCCTTGAGCGACCAGTCACGGCCGAGCTGCTGTTCGATGCGCGCGAAGCTGGTCTTTTCCACGATGGGCCATTGGCTCCATGACGCCGACAGGTTGGTGGACCGCGGCAGGTTGGCCGGCTTGCCGTCCACGCCCCAGTACGGCACCACGCCCCAGGTCACGCCGGTGGTCTTCGGTGACTGGTACTCGTAGCCCAGCTCAAGCAGCGTGCTGTCGCTGACGTCGGCCTGCACGATGCCGTAGAACACGTCCTTGTCCAGCCGGTACACATGGCGGAACGAGTCGCTCTGCTGCTTGGCCGCCACCACCCGGGCGCGCACGCGGCCATCCAGGGCGACCGGTCCGCCGATATCGGCCTCCAGGCGCTGGTTGCTCCAACGGCCAAGACTCAGGTTGGCGGCCATCTGCAGGGTGTCGGTCGGGCGCTTGCGGATGAAGCTGATGGTGCCGGATGGATCGCCGGCGCCGGTGGTCAGGCCGGTGGCACCGCGCACCACTTCGATGCGCTCGTAGATCACGCTGTCGGTGTTGGTCTTGATGGACCCACCGAAGGTGTTGAGCATGCCGTCCACCTGGAAATTGTTGATGTTGTAGCCGCGCGAAACGTAGCCGATGCGTTCGCTGTCGGTGACCGAGACATGCACGCCGGTCACCTGTCCCATCACGTCCGACAGCGCGAACAGCCCCATGTCATCCAGGCGCTGGCGGGTGATCACGCTGACCGACTGCGGCGTTTCGCGCAGCGACAGGTCCAGCTTGGTCGCGGTGGCGGCCTTCCTGACGGTGTAGCCGTTGCGGATTTCCCCGTCGGCGGTGACCCGCACGGCGTCCAGGGTGCGCGCCGACGGTTCCAGGGGAGCTTCGGCATGCGCGGCCGGCGCCGGCAGCAGTGCGGAAATGGCCAGTGCCAGCAGGGAAGGTACGGCGATCGGGAGCGAACGGGACATGAGGGGCGGTTCCATGCAGATGAGAAGTCGGCGATGGAAACGGCCCGGCAGGCATGTGCACGCAGCGCGGCGTCGCGGCCGTCCGTTCCCATCATCCGCCGCGCGATGGAAGCCGCAGCGGCGGATGGCAGTGGTGGTACACGGGGCGGCGGTCACGGAAAAAACCGGAACTGGCTGGCTGGGCGTACGTCGATCAGCAAATGATAAGTATTCGCATTTGGTTAAGCAAGCGTTTCCGCCCGGCCTGCGGCCGATTCGCCGGTCATCTGTACGGCGGTGTTTCAGCGCACCGCACAGGCGCGCCGGATATCCTCGTCGATGCGCGATGAGGCCGCGCCATTGCCGAACAGGTCGGCCATCTCCTTGCGCATGCGCGCGTTCGCGCAGGCTTCCGGATCGCTGACGTTGTCGATGACTGTGCCGCGGATGGGCGGCTGCCCATAGCCGGCGCCTTCGCGCACCCAGCGCCGGGCCTGCAGGGATTCCTGCGCGATGCGCGCACGGTCGGCGGCCGTCAACCGTGGATCGCCGACCACCGGCCTGCTCACCCCGGTATCGTGTTCCCTGGTACAGGGCAGTGACTGGTAGGTCGGCTGGCCGCCGTCACTGCATTTATAGACACGCTGGGCGTGGGCCGGCGTGGCCAGCGCGCACAGCGCCAGCGTCATCAACATCCTGGTCATGTCTCCCCCCGGCGCACCACCCTGGCGCGCGATGCGCGGGAGGATAGCGGATTCCAGGGCGCGCCCACACCAATGTGGGAGTACCCGTCGCGCACCAGGCCCGGCCCTCGCGGTCCTGGTGAACGCGCGTGCCGATGTTGGGCTGGCTGATGCCGCTGGCGCGTGGATCAGACGTGCAGGAAGGTGGTGGCCGCGTGCAGCAGCAGGCCGATCAGGCCGCCGACCAGGGTGCCGTTGAAGCGGATGAACTGCAGGTCGCGACCGACGCTGAGTTCCAGCTGCTCCACCAGGTGACGCTCGTCCCACCCCTTCACGGTCTGCGCGATATGCGACGTCACGCCTTCGCGCAGGCGCAGGGTCAGGCGTTGCGCGCCTTCCAGCAGGTGCTGGTTGAGCGCATCGCGCAGCGAAGGATCCGACGACAGGCTGCGTCCAAGCCCGGCCATGCCACGCTCCAGGTGACCGGCCATGGCCGAATCCTCGCGCTGCAGGTCGGCACGGAGGCTGGCGTGGATGCGCGCCCACAGCCCCTGCACATACTCCTGCAGCGCGGGATGGTCGATCATCTGCTGCTTGAGCGTTTCGATGCGTGCGGCCAGTGCGGGGTCTTCGCGCAGCCGCTGGATGTAACCGCCCAGCCAGCGTTCGTAATCCTGCCGCAGCGGATGCCCGGGGTCGGCAAGGACCTGTTGCAGTTCGTCCAGCGCGGCGCCGGCCAGGCGCTCGGCCACGCTGTCGCCGATCTCGTCGATCGGCTTGATCCAGTTGACGGTGCTGGACAGCTTCGGCCATTCGCGCTGGATGTAACGCACGATCAGCTGCGACGCGCGTTCTTTTACTTCGGGCTGTTCCAGCCAGCGCGCCAGCCGTTGCAGCCCTTCGTCCAGCACGCGCTGGTGGCGGCCGTCGGCGGTGAGCAGGCCCAGCAGTTCACCGGCCGTCGATGCGGCGTTCCACTGCTTCAGCTGCTGCACCACGAAGGCATGCAGCTGTCGGCGCACGGCCGATTCGTCGAAGAAATCCAGTGCCTGCAGTGCCCATGCGCGCGCCATCCCGGTAAGCATGCGTACCCGTTCCGGATCGGATAGCCAACTGCCCAGGCGCGCCGCGGGATCGAACACCTTCAGCTTGGCCAGCAGTGCCTGCGGTTCCAGGAACTGGTCGCGCACGAATATCGACAGGCTGTCGGCGATGCGGTCCTTGCCGCGTGGAATGATGGCCGTGTGCGGGATGGGCAGGCCAAGCGGGTG
>JAFAFF010000112.1 GCA_023423605.1 Pseudomonadota bacterium | reverse complement strand
CGCCCCAGCCCCGCTCCAGGACCACCTGTCCGTCCTTGACCACGGCCACGGCGATGCCCGGCACATCGAAGCGCTCACGCACGCGTTCCACCGTCGCGTCCAGGTCCTGCAGCGGCGGCGGGTTCGCTGCGCCGGCCATCGTCGTGCAGGCCAGCAGCACCGCACCGCTTATCCAGGTCTTCATCATCACCCTCATCTCCACAGCCGATACAGTGGCGCCATGCCGGCGCCACCGGGAATTCCCATGATGGTAACGGGACCCGCGCCAACCTGACCCGTGCCATTGGGAGGAGACAGCATGACAACCCCGAAAACGCCCGCACCGATCCGCTGCGGCATTGGCGGCTGGATATTCCCGGCATGGCGGCACGGCATGTTCTATCCGCAGCGCCTGCCACAACGCGGGGAGCTGGCGTTCGCCAGCAACGCGCTGCGCTGCATCGAGATCAACGGCACCTTCTACCGGACACCGACGGCCGCCCAGTGCGCGCAGTGGGCCGCGCAGACACCCGACGGTTTCCGCTTTTCCCTGAAAGCGCCGCGTTACCTCGTGCAGCGCCGCGATCTGTCCGCCACCGTCGAGGCTGCCGGACCCTTCCTGCGCGCCGCGCTGGGGCTGGGCGACCGGCTCGGCCCGCTGCTCTGGCAGTTCGCACCGGACCATCCGGCCGACGCACCGGCGCTGGCAACCTTCATGGCGCAGCTGCCCGGCATGCTGGATGGCATCCCACTGCAGCATGCACTGGAAGTACGCAACACCGGCATGGTGGACGAAGCCCTGGTACTGGCGGCGCGTGCCCATGGCATTGCGCTGGTCATCGAGGACAGCGTCGATGCCGAGCCGCATGGCGACCTCACCGCCGATTTCGTCTATGTGCGGATCAAGCGCACACAGTCACGTCTGACGTCGGGCCTGCCAGCGCCACTGCAGCAGGCCTGGGCGGCACGCGCCAGGGCGTGGGCCGATGGCCAGGCGGTGGCCGACCTGCCACGGCTCGCCGCAGCCGCCCCGCAGGTCCCGCGTGCGGTCTACCTGTTGTGCATCGGCGCCGGCAAGGCACGCAATCCCGCAGCGGCAATCGCCCTGCAGGAACGCTGTGACGCCGCTTGAACCATCGCTGCGGCGGCGTGCTTGCCGCACAATACCGCGATGAACAGCCCCGACCATCGCAAGGCCCTTTTCCAGATCCATTTCTGCGTGCTGCTGTGGGGCATCACCGCCATCCTTGGCAAGCTGATCACCCTGCCAGCGCTGCCGCTGGTGTGGTGGCGCATGCTGCTGGTGGTGGCCATGCTGGCACTGCTGCCACGGGTATGGCGCGGGCTGCGCCAGCTTTCGCCGCGCCTGGTGGCCGGCTACTGCGGCGTCGGCGCGCTGGTGGCGCTGCACTGGCTGACCTTCTACGGCGCGGTGAAACTGGCCAATGCGTCGGTTGCCGCCACCTGCATCGCGCTGGCGCCGGTGTTCACCTCGGTCATCGAACCCTGGGTCGCCAGGCGTCCTTTCCAGCTGCGCGAACTGCTGTTCGGCATCGCCGTGCTGCCGGGCGTGGCGCTGGTGGTGGGTGGCGTGCCCGATGGGATGCGGCTGGGCGTGCTGGTCGGCGCCCTGTCGGCGCTGCTGGTGGCGGTGTTCGGCTCGCTCAACAAGCGGCTGGTCAGCCATGCCGATCCGCTCACCGTGACCGCCCTGGAACTGGGTGCCGGCACGCTGGCGCTCACGCTGCTGGCGCCCTTGATGCCCTGGCTGCTGCCGGCCCTGGCCAGCCCGTTGTGGATCGTGCCGGACCTGCACGATGGCCTGCTGCTGCTGGTCCTGGCCGGTGCCTGCACGTTGCTGCCATTCGCCCTGGCACTGGTCGCCCTGCGCCATCTCAGCGCCTACACCGTGCAGTTGGTGACCAATCTTGAACCGGTCTATGCCGTGCTGCTGGCGATGGTGCTGCTGCACGAACAGTACGAAATGACCGGCTGGTTCTACCTGGGCGTAGCCATGATCGTCGGCGCCGTGTTCGCCCATCCGCTGCTCGCCAGGCGACCCGCAACAGCCCGCTCGCCTGCGGCCAGCGGTTGAGCCGGCGACGGGCGCGGCACGGGGCCACCCGCCTTACCAGTCGGCATGTGCCGGCAGCAGACCGCGCAGTTCCTGCTCGGTGAGGTTGCGCCACTGGCCCGGCCTGAGCGCCCCGATCTTTATGTTGTCGATGCGCACCCGCCGCAGCTGGGTCACGCGGTAGCCGAACTCGGCCGCCATCAGACGGATCTGCCGGTTCAGGCCCTGCTGCAGGGTGATGCGGAAGCCGAACTTGGCGATGCGCGCGGTGCGGCAGGGCAGCGTCATCTGGTCATGGATGCGCACGCCGCGCGCCATGCCACGCAGGAACTCGTCGGTCACCGGCTTGTTCACCGCCACCAGGTATTCCTTCTGGTGGCCATTTTCCGCACGCAGGATCTGGTTGACGATGTCGCCGTTGCTGGTCATCAGGATCAGCCCTTCGGAATCCTTGTCCAGCCGCCCCACCGGGAAGATGCGTTGTTCATGGCCGACGAAATCGACGATGTTGCCCTTCACCGAGCTTTCGGTGGTGCAGGTGATGCCCACCGGCTTGTTGAGCACGATGTAGACATGCCGGCGCGCGCCGGGACGGCGGGCCTGCCGCGCGCGCAGCGGCTGGCCGTCCACGCGCACCTCGTCGCCCTCGCCGACCACCGCGCCGGTGCCGGCGGGTTGTCCATTGATGGTGACGCGGCGCTCGCCGATCAACCGGTCGGCCTCGCGGCGGGAGCAGAAACCGGTTTCGGCGATATGTTTGTTGAGACGGATGGTCATCCGCGCATTATCAGGCATCGCGGCGGCGCCGGCATCCATCCGCCTCAGGCACTCGAGCAGGTGATGTCCTGCAACGGCTGCGGACGGGCTATCGCATGGCCCTGCAATCCCTGCACGCCCATGTCCACCAGTTGCCGCGCGATGGCATCGGATTCCACCCATTCGGCGACCACTTCCAGCTGCAGTTCGCGCCCCAGCGCCGCCATGGCGCGCACGGTGGCGCGACTTACCGGATCGGTCTGCAGCTCACGTACGAAGGTACCGTCGATCTTCAGCAGGTCCGCCGGCAACTGCCGCAGGTAATCGAAGGACGCGGCACCGGACCCGAAATCGTCCAGGGCGATGCGGCAGCCCTGGCGCTTCACCGCATCGATGAATATCCGGGCCTGGGCCAGGTTGCTGATGACGGCCGTTTCGGTGATCTCGAAACACAGTCGCCGCGCGACGGAACGATTGCGTTCCAGCAGGTCGGTGACGAATGCAAGAAAACTCGGCTCGGCGATCGATTGTGCCGACACGTTGACGTTGCACAGGCCCAGCCGGTCCACGTGCGCAGGGCATTGCTGCAGATGCGCGAACAGCATCGACAGCACGCAGCGATCCAGCGACATGCCCATTCCATAACGTTCCACCGCCGCGATGAACTCGCCCGGCCCATGCAGGCGGCCCTGTTCGTCGCGCATCCTGACCAGCACCTCGTAATGCAGGCGCGACCAATCGCCGACAGTGGCGATGCGCTGCGCGAACAGCACCATGCGGCCATCGGCGATGGCCTGGCTGACCCGGCGCAGGCGGTCGGCCTCGCTGCGCCGCTCGTCCAGCACCAGGCGGTCCTCGCTGAACCAGTGGACGCGGTTGCGGCCGGCCTGCTTGGCGGCGTGGCAGGCATTGTCGGCCGCGCTCAGCAGCCAGTTCACGTCCGGCGCATCGGCCGTGATTTCCACCACCCCCACGCTGCAGCTGATGGCCGGCGTGCCATCGTCCGGCTGCGCGATGCGGCGCAGCGCGCGCATCACCTGCTGCAGTATCTGCGCCGCCTTTTCCTGGCCCGCATCGCACAGGAACAGCGCGAATTCGTCCGCGCCCAGCCGGCCGACCCAATCGCCGTCCCGCAGCATGCTCTTCAGCTGCTCGGCAAAGGTGGCCAGCACCTGGTCGCCCATTGCATGGCCGACGGTATCGTTGACCAGCTTGAAGTGGTCCAGGTCCAGATGGCAAAGCGCATGTACACCGCCATCGCCACGCACCTGCTGCAGCGCCTGTTCCAGCAGCCGCTCCACCTCGCGCCGGTTGACCAGCCCGGTAAGCGGATCGTGGCTGGCATGGTGCTGCACTTCACGAGCCAGCGCATGGTTCTGGCTGACGTCTTCCACGATCGCGAAGATCGACAGCCCCTGCTTGCCGCGCGACAACGACGTGCCGCTCCAGCGCCCCCACATCAGGCTGCCATCGGCGCGCAGGAACCGCAGCTCGCCCGCCTTCAGCTGCTGCGGCCAGTCGATGTTCCCCTTCGCGTCCAGCACCAGTTCGCCTTCGGCCAGCAGCTCACGCAGGTGCAGGTGCATCAGTTGCCGGCGCGGACGCTGCAGCAGGTCGGCCAATGCCTGGTTGACCTCCACCAGGCCGCCCTGTGCGTCCAGTTCCAGCATGCCCACGCTGGCCTGGTAGAACGCGGTACGGAACCGGCTTTCCTGTTCCATCAGGTCGGTCCGCACGCGCCGGGCCAGCAGCACGCCCGCCAACGTGATTGCCAGTACCGAAAACGCGCCGGCCAGCAGCGTGGTCATGCGCGCCAGGCCGGCCATGCTGGCCAACGCCCGCGAGAAGGCGCGGCCCTTTTCCTGCAGTTCCTCATCCAGCGCCAGAAGCCTTCCTTGATGACGGCGGATCTCGGCCTCGTCCATCGAGGCACTGGCGAATCCCTGCTCCAGGCGGTCGCCGATCGCGGCCAGTTCCAGCAGCGCCGCGTCCGATTCGCGCCATATCCGCGCTGCGTCGCGGAAATATGCCAGATCACGACCATGCTGGTAGGAAACGATCAGACGGCGAACGTCGGCCTCGCTGTTATGGCCACGCAGCAGGGCCGCACGCGCTGCCGCTGTATCCGGCCGTGGCTGTTCGAGCGCATGCCTGGCGGCCAGGTCGGCCAGCGGCACCGAAAGCCCGGCACGGGCCACCTGCAGTTGATGCGGATCGCCGCTGTCGGCGTACCGGTACAGGGCGGCCACGGCGCCCTGCTGGCCCCGCGACCAATGGTTCTGGCCGATGATCCATGCGGTGGAGGCCGCCTGCAGCTCCTGCACCAGCACGGAGATACCCACCAGACCCACCGCCATGCCGGTCAGCAACGCAAAGCGCAGGGTCAACCCGCGCGTGGTTGCGAACTGCGGCCTTCCTGCACCCGTCCCGGCCTCGTCCATGCCTGGTTCCCCCTGAACCGATGGTTGATCCTGACTGCTGCTCCTGCATCTTGCACCCTGGCGAGGCCCCTGTCAGCAGGCATCGGCGGTGCCCTGCGCCTGTCCACGCCTGTCGCGGGACGAAAAAAAACGCCAGCCCGGAGGCTGGCGCAGGGCTATCACATCACCCGGAAATCAGAAGCTGCGCGGACCACGCGGCTTGAAACCATCCCGCCTCGGCGGACGGTCGTTGCCACCCGGGCCACCGGGGCCACGGCGCGGCCCGCCCTTGTCGAAGCGCGGCTTGAAGGTACGCGGTGCAGGACTGGTGTCCTCACCGGCTTCCAGGCGACGCATCTGCAGCTGCTGGCCCGATACCCAGACCTTCTTCAGGTGGGAGAGCACGTCCTGCGGCATGTCCACCGGCAGGTCCAGCAGCGAGAAGCCATCATGGATGTCGATACGGCCGATGAAACGGCTTTCCAGGCCGGCTTCGTTCGCGATGGCGCCCACGATGTTGGCCGGCTTGACGCCGTGCTGGTGGCCCACTTCGATGCGGAAGGTCTCCATGCCCTGCTCCGGCGCGCCACGCGGCGGCACGTCACGACGCGGACGTTCCTGGAAGCCTTCACCCTCCTGGCGCGGTCCGCGCTCGAAGCGCGGTGCACGCTCCGAACGGTCGCCACGATCGCGCTCGAAGCGCTCGCGCGGTGCGCGTTCCTCGCGCGGGGCACGCACCGGCGGCTGCAGCAGGAACGGCGTATCGCCCTGCAGCATCTTCGCCAGCGCGGCGGCGACATCGGTCGCCGGCACGTCGTTCTCGGCAGCGAAACGCTCCAGCAGCTGGCGATAGAAGTCCAGGCCCCCCTGGTCCAGGGTAGCGGTGATGCGGCTGGTGAACTTGCTGATGCGGTTGTCGTTCACCGCTTCCACGCTCGGCAGCTGCATTTCCTCGATCGGCTGCCGGGTGGCGCGCTCGATCTGCCGCAGCATGCCCTTTTCACGCGGCGTGGCGAACAGGATCGCCTCGCCGCTGCGGCCGGCACGACCGGTACGGCCGATGCGGTGCACGTAGCTTTCGGTGTCGTAGGGGATGTCGTAGTTCAGCACGTGGCTGATGCGCTCCACGTCCAGGCCGCGCGCAGCCACGTCGGTGGCCACCAGGATATCCAGCTTGCCGTCCTTCAGCTGGGCGATGGTGCGCTCGCGCTGGGCCTGCTGCATGTCGCCGTTGATGGCCGCTGCCGCCAGCCCGCGCGCCTGCAGCTTGCCGGCCAGTTCCTCGGTGCCCGCCTTGGTGCGCGCGAAGATGATCATCGCATCGAACGGCTCCACTTCCAGAATGCGGGTCAGCGCATCCAGCTTGTGCATGCCGCTCACCCACCAGTAGCGCTGGCGGATGTTGGCCGAGGTCGTGGTCTTGTTGGCGATGGTGACTTCCGCCGGATCCTGCAGGTAGGTCTGCGCGATGCGCCGGATGGCCGGCGGCATGGTCGCGGAGAACAGCGCCACCTGGCGCTGCTCCGGCAGCTTCTTGAGCACCGCTTCGACATCGTCGATGAAGCCCATGCGCAGCATTTCGTCGGCTTCGTCCAGCACCAGCGTCTTCAGCTCGGACAGGTCCAGGGTGCCGCGGTTGAGGTGATCGATCACCCGGCCCGGGGTGCCTACCACGATATGCACGCC
>JAFAFF010000066.1 GCA_023423605.1 Pseudomonadota bacterium | reverse complement strand
TTCCGGCTGGTGGTGGCCATCGCCGATGTGTCCAACTATGTGCGCCCCGGCACGCCGCTGGACGAGGAGGCGCAGAAGCGCGCCACGTCGGTGTACTTCCCGGGTTTCGTGGTGCCGATGCTGCCGGAAACGCTGTCCAACGGCATCTGTTCGCTGATGCCGAAGGTTGACCGCATGTGCTTTGTCTGCGACATGCAGGTGGACCGCGACGGCCAGGTGAGCGGTTCGCGTTTCTACGAAGCGGTGATGAATTCCCATGCCCGGCTGACCTATACGCAGGTATGGCAGGCGGTGGGCGAAGACGATGCCGCGGCGAAGGCGGCCATCGCGCCCGTGCTGCCGCAGGTACAACGTCTCCACCAGCTGTACCAGGTGCTGTCCAGGGCACGCACGCGGCGTGGCGCCATCGAGTTCGAAACCAGCGAAGTGCGTTTCGTGCTGG
Organism: Pseudomonadota bacterium; assembly: GCA_023423605.1. Taxonomy (GTDB): domain Bacteria; phylum Pseudomonadota; class Gammaproteobacteria; order Xanthomonadales; family Xanthomonadaceae; genus Stenotrophomonas. The sequence continues at coordinate 6,465 of JAFAFF010000066.1, read as the reverse complement.
ACAACCGCGGTGAAGTCACCCAGGCCGGCATGCTGGTCCGCAACGATGCGCACAAGCTGATCGAGGAATGCATGATCGCCGCCAACGTGGAAGCGGCGCGCTACCTGCTGGCGCAGCACGTGCCGGCGCCCTACCGCATCCATGAAAAGCCGCCGGAAAGCAAATATGCCGACCTGCTGGAATTCCTGAAGGAATTCAAGCTGAGCCTGCCGCCATGGGCCAAGGTGCAGCCGGGCGACTACACGAAGCTGCTGAAGAAGATCCGCGATCGTCCGGACGCCGCTCTGCTGGAATCGGTGCTGCTGCGCAGCCAGAGCATGGCGGTGTACAGCCCGGACAATGCCGGTCACTTCGGGCTGGCGCTGGACGCCTATGCGCACTTCACCTCGCCCATCCGCCGTTATCCGGACCTCCTGGTACACCGTGCCATCAAGCATGCCCTGAGCGGCGCGCGCCTGGATAAATTCACCTATACCGCGCGCGAAATGGCCGCGCTGGCGCTGCAGTGTTCCGAACGCGAGCGTCGTGCCGACGAGGCCGAGCGTGAGGTGGACGAACGTTACCGCGCGGCCTGGATGGAAAAGCACGTGGGCGGGCAGTTCGATGGCGTGATCAGCGGCGTGACCAGCTTCGGCCTGTTCGTCGAACTGAACGACTCCAAGGTGCAGGGGCTGGTGCATGTCACCCAGCTGCCGCACGACTACTACCGGTTCGATGCGGTACGCAAGACGCTCAGTGGGGAGCGCCGCGGCACCAGTTACCGCCTGGGCGACAGCGTGCGCATCCTGGTGCTGAAGGCCAGCATGGAAGAGCGCAAGATCGATTTCCGCATGGTCGAGCACAAGGGCGAGGAAGAAGAGGGCGCCGGCCTGGCCCCGTTGCCGGAACGTGGCACGCCGGCCCGGCGCAGCAAGAAGAAGTATTGATCCAGCAGAGGATCGCGCAATGCCGGGCGTTCCCCGGCATTGCGGGGATTCGGGAACCATGTGAAGTCGCCGGCCAGCGACCGGCACTACCCGGGAGGAAAGCATGCAGGGGCAATCCGAGTATCACGGTGGCTGCCAGTGCGGCGCCATCCGCTTCGAAGTCCGCGGCGAGCTGCGCGACAGTTCCATCTGTCATTGCCGCATGTGCCAGAAAGCCTTCGGTGGGTATTACGCGCCGCTGGTGTCGGTACGCGGCGCGCAGTTCGCGTGGATGCGCGGCGAGCCGAAATACTTCCAGTCCTCCAACTTGGTACGTCGTGGCTTCTGCGGCGACTGCGGCACGCCACTCACCTATGAAGCGCCCGATGGCATGGCGATAGCGGCCGGGGCCTTCGACCAGCCCGAGCGGTTGCCGCCGGACCGGCAGTACGGCACGGAGGCGAAGCTGCCGTTCGTCGATACGCTGGCTACGCTGCCGGCCACGCGGACGGAAGAGGACATCCAGGCCAGCGGGTTCCTGGCGCGGATCGTGTCGCACCAGCATCCCGACCATCCCACGCCGCATTGGCCGCCGCAGAGTCGATGACCGGCGACGGGCCCTGATGGCCTGTGCCCGCCGGCGCGGCGGCTCCCTCCGGGCGACCGGCGGTGGTCTCGCGGCACCGGGCGGGCGACGCGCCGATGCTCTAACATGGGCACCCCCTATCCGGTCACGCCCTGCATGAGCAAGAACAGCCAGTGGATCGTCGGCGTCAACGCCGTCGCCTCCTCCATCGAGAACGACGCCGAGAACGTCCGCGAGGTCCTGGTGGAAGCCGGGGCGAAGAATCCGCGGCTGACCGAGATCGAGGAGAATGCACGCCGCAAGGGCATCGACGTGCGCAAGGTCAACAGCCAGGCACTGGACGGCGTTGGTGGCTCGGTGCGCCACCAGGGCGTGGCGGCGCGTTACCAGGCTGCGCGCACCTATGGCGAGAACGAGCTGCAGGGACTGGTCGAGGCCGCCGGGGGCGCGGCCCTGCTGCTGGTGCTCGATGAAGTGCAGGACCCCCACAACCTGGGTGCCTGCCTGCGCAGCGCCGCCGCGGCCGGCGCCACGGCGGTGATCATTCCCAAGGACAAATCGGCCACGGTGAATGCAACCGTGCGCAAGACCTCGGCCGGTGCCGCAGACCGCATTCCGGTGGTGGCGGTGACCAATCTGTCGCGCTGCCTGAAGGACCTGCAGAAGCTGGGCGTATGGATCTATGGCCTGGCCGGTGAAGCCACCGCGTCGCTGTACGATCTGGACCTGAAGGGCAACATCGCACTGGTCCTGGGGGGCGAGGCCGATGGCCTGCGTCGGCTCACACGCGAGAACTGCGATGGCCTGGTAAAGATTCCGATGCCGGGTGAGATCGAAAGCCTGAACGTGTCCGTCGCCGCTGGCGTGAGCCTGTTCGAGGCGGTCCGCCAGCGCGGTTGATGCGGACGGGTGGTAGAGCGGGGCTCTGCCCCGCTGCGCGTTGAAGCATCAGCCGGGCAGAGCCCGGCTTTACCTGTTCGCTGACCCGCCGAGTGCCTTGAACAGGGTCACGTCGTTGGCCAGCTGATCGCGTCGTACACGGGCCAGGGACAGTTCGGCATCACGCCGCGTCTGCTGCGCCAGCAGCCAGTCGCGCAGGCCGGTGGCACCTACCCGATAACGCACCTCCTCGGCGCGTTCCACCGCGACGGCCTCATCGAACGAAGCCTGCGAAGCGGCCACCTGGATCGCCAGCTGCTCGCGCGCGGACAGCGCGTTGTCCACTTCCGACAATGCCGTGTACAGCGTCTTGCGGAAGCTGGTCGCCGCGATCTGGTAATCCGTGCCGGCGACATCCGTTTCCAGTTGCACGCGCTGCAGGTTGAGGAACGGCAGGCCGAGCCCGGCACCCAGCGTGGCCACTGGATTGCGCAGCACATCCCCCAGGCTGGGGCCGCCGGTATTCACGCCGCCGGTCAGGGTCAGCGTGGGGTAGTAACTGGTGGCGGTGACATGGATCTGCTTCAGGCTGTTGCGCAGCCGCAGTTCCGCCGCACGCAGGTCCGGGCGACGGGCCAGCAGGTCGGCCGGCAGGCCGGCAGCCAGTGCAGGACTCACCGCACCGGCCAGACTCTGCGGCTCGTCTGTCTGTGGCCACGGTTGGCCATCCAGCAGTACGGTCAGTGCGTTGCGTGTTTCCACGCGTTGCTGTTCCAGCGCTGATTGCGCCGATCGCTGCGCCTCCAGGCTCTGACGTGCCTGGCGGACTTCCATGCCGGAGGCTGCACCGGCATCGAAACGCGCCTGCACCAGTTCAAGCGTGCGCTGCAGCCGTGCCAGGTTGGCGTTGCCTGCATCGACGGACTGGTTGAGGTAGGCAAGATTCCAGTAATAATTGACCGCATCGCCAATGGCGACCAGCGCGGTGTTCTGGCGATCCTCCTCACTGGCCTGGGCCGACCACACGGCCATGTCGCGCTGCGTGCGCAGCTTTCCCCACAGATCCACTTCCCAGGACAACGAAATCCCGGTGGTGTAATCCGACCGCTGCCAGTCGTCGCTGCGGTCGATGGCACGCGAGGTTCTGCCGCTGATGGCCGAAAGCTCGGGGTTCGGCCACAGCGCATTGCCAGCCAGGCCGGCCTGCAGGCGCGCTTTCTGCACGTTGAGGCCAGCCACGGCCAGATCGTTGTTGGCTTCCAGCACGCGCAGGACCAGCCTGTCCAGGCGGGCATCGCCAAAGCCGCTCCACCACGCGTCATCGCGTACATCGACACGTGGCTGGTCCAGTCCACTCACCGGTGCGGTATCGGCAACGCCCAGGCTGGAACTGCCGGCGCCATAGGTGGAAGGGACCGCGGCGGCCTCTACGGGATAGCTGCCGGCCGTAGCGCAGCCGGCCAGCGCCGCGAGCAGGGCGCCACTCAGCAGCAGGCGGGCGGGACGGAAGCATGCAGGGGTCATGGGGATTCTCATTCGCGGGCCAATGCCTCCACTGGATCCAGCTGCGCGGCGCTGCGTGCGGGAAGGAAGCCGAACGCCACGCCGATGAGCGTGGAACAGGCGAACGCAGCGACGATGGAGGCGGTGGAAAACACCACCGTGAACTCGCTGGACAGCCGGCCCAGTGCCCAGCCCAGGCCAAGCGCAAGACCCACGCCGATCAGGCCGCCCAGCAGGCAGACCAGCACCGCTTCGATCAGGAACTGCTGGCGGATGTCGCTCTGCCGGGCTCCGACCGCCATGCGCACGCCGATCTCGCGGGTACGTTCGGTGACCGATACCAGCATGATGTTCATCACGCCGATGCCGCCGACCAGCAGGGCGATGGCTGCGATCGCCCCCACCAGCAGGGTCATCGTACGCGTGGTCTGTTCGATGGTTTCGCGGATCTCCGCGCTGTTGCTGAGGAAGAAATCCTCGGTGCCGTGGCGCAGTGTCAGCACGTTGGTGATCGCCGCCTGGGCGGCGTCCATCGGGGTGTCGTCCTTTACCCGCACGGTGATGCCGGAGATGTAGTTCTGGCCGAGCATGCGCGACATCGCGGTGGTATGCGGCACCCACACGCCCAGGCTGGTGCTGCCTCCGAAGCCGAAGCTCTGCCGCTTGGCCACGCCGACCACCCGCGCCGGCACGTTGCCGAGCAGGATGACCTGGCCCACGGGATCGCCGTCCGGGAAAAACTGGGTCCTGGTGTTCTCGTCGATGACCGCCACCTGGGCCAGGTTCTTGACCGCGTCGGCATCGAAGAAGCTGCCGCTGACCAGGCTGACGCCCTTCACCCGGAAGAACTGTTCGCCGACGCCGCTGACCTGCGCGGTGGCCGACAGGTTGCGGTAGCGCGCGGTCACCGAGGTGGATACGTTCGGCGTGGCACTGTCCACATAGCTCTGGCGCGCCAGCGCATCGGCATCGCTGGCCTTGAGCGTCTGCACCCGCGCCGAGCGCATGTCGCCGAATCCGCGGCCGGGATAGACATCGATGGTGTTGGTGCCCAGCGAACTGATGTTCTGCAGGATCTGCTGCTGCGAACCGTTGCCCAGTGCAACCACCGACACCACCGAGGCGATGCCGATGATGATGCCGAGCATGGTCAGGAAGGTACGCAGGCGGTGCGCGTTCATCGCCAGCAGGGCCATGCGGAAAGCTTCGGTGAAGCGGTCGCGGGCTGCCCGCCAGCTGTTGCCCTTGCCGGCGCCGATGCTGGGCGCGCGCTGCGCGCGGTAATCCGGGGCATCCGGATTGGCGCGGTCGGCGATGATCTCGCCGTCGCGGATTTCGATGATGCGCTGTGCGTGCTCGGCCACGCTCATGTCGTGGGTGACGATGATGATGGTGTGGCCTTCGGCATGCAGTTCTCCAAGAATGCCCATCACCTCTTCGCCGGAGCGCGTATCCAGCGCACCGGTGGGTTCATCGGCCAGGATCACCTCGCCGCCGTTCATCAGCGCGCGCGCGATGGATACACGCTGCTGCTGTCCGCCCGACAGCTGCCCGGGCTTGTGCTGCATGCGATCGCCTAGGCCCAGCCGCTGCAGCAGCTGGATGGCGCGTGCGCTGCGCTGCTGGCCGGGGTTGCCGGCATAGATGGCGGGGACTTCGACATTGCCGCGTGCGTCCAGGTCGCCCAGCAGGTGGTAACGCTGGAAGATGAAGCCGAAATGTTCACGGCGCAGCTCGGCAAGCTCGTCCGGGCCCATCCTGCCGGTTTCCCGGCCGGCCACCTGGTAGCTGCCGCGGGTCGGCCGGTCCAGGCAGCCGAGGATGTTCATCAAGGTGGACTTTCCGGAGCCGGACTGGCCCACGATGGCGACCATTTCACCGGCATGGATGTCCAGGTTGACATCCCGCAGCACGGCGATGGTGTCGTCACCGGCGGGAAATTCGCGGCGCAGGTCGCGCAGCCGCAACAGGGCCGGCGTGTCGCTGGGCATCACCGATGGAGTGCCGGAGACAGGCGCGTTCATCGGCGCGGCCCACCCATGCCCGGGCCCATGCGCATGGCCGGGCCGCGGCTGGATGAGTTGCCGGCAGCCGCAGCGCCACCTTCGCCGACCACCACGCGTTCGCCTTCCTGCAGCCCCGAAACGATCTCCGCGATGGCACCGTTGTTGAGGCCGACCTTCACCCGGCGCGGTTCAGGCTGTCCGTCGTTGCCCACCACGCGCACCAGCTGCTGACCATCGCGAGTCTTCTGGCCCAGTGCCACGCTGGGCACGGTCAATACCCCCTTGGCCTGCTTCAGCAGCACCGATACCTGTGCGGTCATGTCGATGCGCAGCGTGCCATCCGGGTTTTCCACGTCGAACAGTGCGTTGTAGTACACCGCGCTGCTCGAGCTGGAACTGGACGAACTGCTGGAACTGGAGGAACTCTCGTTGGCGATGGACGATGGCGCCGGATTCACCTGCCGCAGCGTGGCGTGGTACTTGCGGTCCGGATCGCCCAGCGTGGTGAAGTACACCGGCATGCCGGCCTTGATCTTCACCACGTCCGCTTCGGAAATCTCCGCATTGACCGTCACCAGGTCCAGCC
>JAFAFF010000053.1 GCA_023423605.1 Pseudomonadota bacterium | reverse complement strand
GGCCGGGACCGCCGGCCCATCGCGGGGTCATTATCCCCCCACGCCGGGGCAGGGGGGTAGGGCGCTCACTCGGCGGTTTTCTTCGCCACCTTCTTCACCGCTTTCTTCGCCACCTTTCTGGCGGCTTTCTTGGCGACCTTTTTCGTGGCTTTTTTCGCGGCCTTCCTGACCGTGGCCTTCTTCGCCGCCGGCTCCTTCTTCACCGCAGCCTTCTTGGCCGCCTTCTTAGCACCGAAGCCCTTGCGCACCGGCTTGCCGGTTTCTTCCATCAGTTGCTGCGCTTCGGCCAGGGTAAGCGAGGCCGGCTCACGGTCCTTGGGAATCTTGCCGTTGAATTTTCCATCGCTCAGGTACGGGCCGAAGCGGCCATTCAACACCTGGATCTCGCTGCCGTCGAATTCCTTGATTATGCGGTTGCGGGCGATCTCTTCCTTTTCCTCCACCAGGAACACGGCGCGTGCCAGGTCGATGGTGTAGGGATCATCTTCCTTCTTCAGCGAGGCATAGGTGCTGCCGCGCTTGGCGAATGGGCCGAAGCGCCCGATGCCGACGCTGACCGGCTCACCGTTGTCCTCGCCCAGCGCCCGCGGCATCAGGAAAAGTTCCAGCGCATCTTCCAGGGAAATGGTGTGCATCGACTGGCCGGGGCGCAGCGAAGCGAATTTCGGTTTCTCCTCGGCGTCCTCGGCGGTACTGCCGATGGCGGCATACGGCCCGAAACGGCCCAGGCGCACGCTGACCGGCTTGCCCGTCTTGGGGTCAGTGCCCAGCTCGCGCGCGCCACTGGCTTCGGCACGATCGACCGATTCCTTCTTCTCTTCGACCAGCCTGTTGAACGGTTCCCAGAAACGGGCCATCAACGGAATCCAGTCTTCTTCGCCACGCGACACAGCGTCCAGCTCGTCTTCCAGGCGCGCCGTGAAATCGTAATCCACGTACTGGGTGAAGTGGCTGGACAGGAATTTGGATACCGCGCGGCCCACGTCCGATGGACGGAAACTGCGGCCTTCCATCTCGACGTACTTGCGGAAGAGCAGCGTCTGGATGATGGACGAATAGGTCGACGGGCGGCCGATGCCATATTCTTCCAGCGCCTTCACCAGCGCCGCTTCGGTGAAGCGCGGGGGCGGCTGGGTGAAGTGCTGTTCGGCGATGATGCGCTCCAGCGGCACGCGGTCGCCGGGATTCATCGCCGGCAGCTTGCGGCCTTCATCGTCGTCGTCGGCGCTCTTGTTGTCCTTGCCTTCCTCGTATACGGCCAGGAAGCCGGGCACGACCACGGTGGTGCCGCTGGCACGGAACACGTGCTCGCTGCCGGCCGACAGATCGACACTGACGGTATTGAGGGTGGCTGGGATCATCTGGCAGGCCACTGCGCGCTTCCAGATCAACTCGTACAGCCTGCGCTCGTCGTCGGTCAGGTAACGCGACACCTGCGCCGGAGTGCGCAGCGCGGATGTCGGGCGCACCGCTTCGTGCGCTTCCTGGGCGTTCTTGGACTTGGTCTGATAGGTATTCGGCTGGTCCGGCAACGAGGCGATGCCGTAATCACGGGCGATCACATCGCGGATTTCCGCCAGCGCGTCCTGCGACAGGTTCACCGAGTCGGTACGCATGTACGAGATCAGGCCGACGGTGCCTTCGTCGCCGATGGCCACGCCTTCATACAGTTTCTGCGCCACCTGCATGGTCTTGCGGGTGGTGAAGCCGAGCTTGCGCGAGGCTTCCTGCTGCAGCGTGGAGGTGGTGAACGGCGGCGCGGGACGGCGCTTGCGCTCCTTGCTGGCCACGTCGGTGACATGCAGCGCGCCCTGCGCGGCCTGCTGGATGCGCAGTCGCGCGGCCTCGGCGGTATCACCGTCGGTGACGGTGAACTGCTCGAATTTCTGCCCGTCCAGCTTGACCAGCTTGGCGTTGAACGGCTGCGAGGGATGCGCGCAGGCGGCGCCGATGGACCAGTACTCGCGGGCGATGAAGGCTTCGATCTCTTCCTCGCGCTCGACGATCATGCGCAGCGCCGGGCTCTGCACGCGGCCGGCCGACAGGCCGCGCTGCACCTTGCGCCACAGCACCGGCGACAGGTTGAAGCCCACCAGATAGTCCAGCGCGCGACGCGCCTGCTGCGCATCGACCAGATCGCCGGCGATGGCGCGCGGCTGGTTCATCGCTTCCTTGATGGCGCGCGGGGTGATCTCGGTGAACACCACGCGCTGCATCGGCTTGTCGCCGACCAGTCCGCGTTCCTTCAGGATCTCGGCGATATGCCAGCTGATCGCTTCACCTTCGCGATCCGGATCGGTTGCCAGGAAGATGTCGTCGGCGCCCTTGGCCGCCTTGGCGATGGCATCGACATGCTTTTCGTTCTTGTCGATGACGTCGTAACGCATCGCGAAATTGTTGTCCGGATCGACGGCGCCTTCCTTCGGCACCAGGTCGCGCACGTGCCCATACGAGGCCAGGACAGTGAAGTCCTTGCCGAGGTATTTGTTGATCGTCTTGGCCTTGGCGGGCGATTCGACGATGAGCAGGTGCTTGGGCATGGGGCAGGATTCTTCTGCGTGCGGCCGGGGATGGGGCCGCTAGGGTGGAGCAAATGGCTGCATTAGTGAAGCCACCGTGTCGATTTACATAAGTCGAACGCCCGGGGGGTGAACCGGGCGTTCAGCTTTCTCTTTATTAGAGGAATCATGCCGTGAGCACGCTGTCAAGCGTCCCCGGCCGCTCCGCCCACCTCAGCCGGCCATTTTCGCGATCGCCGTAACCACGGCGATCGCCATCGCCATGAAGCCGACAAAGCCGATGCCGCCGAGCACCAGCACCACGACGGCCACCGCGCCAAGCTCATGGCGCTGCAGGTGCGGCTGGTCGGTGAAGGCCCATTTGTCCACCACCACGGTATCGCAGAGCATGTCGTGCAGAGCCTGCTTGCGCCCGGTGAAGGCGGCCATCAGGTAGCCGACCAGCAGGATCAGGGCGCTGAGGATGCTGGCGAAATAGCGGCCCATGGAGCGTGCCAGCGAAATACGCTGGCCATCGCTGCGTACCACCTTGATGCCGATGGCCATCTTGCCCAGGCTGGCACCGCCGCTGGAGGCATGGAGCCCGCCGTAATAGAGCAGGCCGATGCCCAGGCCGATCAGTCCGCCGACCAGCTCGCTGAGCGCCTGTCCGGTCATCGCGCTGCCGCCGGTGAAGCCCATGGCACCGCCGATACCCAGGCCGACGATGCCGCCAACGATCATCGCTACGATGGTCAGGATCACGTAATCGATGAGATAGGCCGCCACGCGCTTCCAGAATCCAGCGTAGACCACCTCGGCCGCATGGGCACCGGCAGCGGAAGGCGCGGCGTAGGTCGCCTGGGGCCAGGCGGCGATGGGGCCGGTGCCGGGCAGCGGCGCGGTGCCGTTGTCGATGGCGGCATAGTCGCCGCGCAGGTCGAAGCCGGTGCTGGGCGTGGCCGCCACCGCCGCCAGCGTCTGCAGCTGCAGCTCGTCCACGGCGGTCCGCAGGGCGGCCCACTGGGGCATGCCCTCGCGCCATACCAGGGTGTCCAGGGTGAGCTGGCCGCGCTGGAAAAGCTGGCGGATGTCATGCGCGGGAACGGGTCCCTGGCGGTGTTGCCCTTCTGCGTAGTACCACTCGGTCATCTTCATCCCCTATCGGGTCATCCATGAAAAATCGGGCCGCGGTGAACCGCGGCGTTCAGTCGCGGCAGGCGCTCGGCAGGTAGCGGTCCGCGGTCTCGCCGCTGCATGTCCAACGACCGGCATCGGGATCGAATTCCAGCCACAGCAGGTTGCCGTCCACCTTGTCCTTGCCGGTGGCCAGGGTCGCCTCGATACCGCAATGATGGTTCTCGAACGTGCCGAGCTGCACGCTGGACAATCCATGGCCGGCAAACTGGCCGCGCGCCGGGAAGCCGGGATCGGTGCTGGCAGGGCAGCGGCGATGTTGCGTGGCAAACGCCTCCACCTGGGATTTCAGCGGCTGCAGGGCGACGATCGCCTCCGAAACCTTGGCGCGGACCACGTAGTCGTTGTAGGCGGGCAGGGCAATGGCGGCCAGGATGGCGCAGACCGGAATCATCACCAGCAGCACGACGCCAGCAACGATGGCGGTGATCGCGCAGCCGGACAGCCCCTTCCGGGCGGGCTGCATCACGGGCAGGGCGGTGGCCGGGATGCCCGGTGGCGGTGCGGCAGGGGGCAGTGGCGGCGGCGGAAGGGCGTCTGCACCGTCCTGCGGTAGCGCCGTGGCCAGCCCGAGTTCGCCCGCCATGCGGCCAAGGGGCTGCCAGGACGGCAGGCCCTGGCGCCACACCAGCGTGTCCAGCGTGAGATGGCCTTGCTGGAACAATGCTGCGATATCGTCAGCCGTTACCGGGCCTGACCGCCGGTTGCCGTCGGCATGGAACCAATCGTTCACGTGCGCGCCCCCTGTATGCGTCCTGCATACAGTGTACGTTCAGTGAAGCGGCTCTGGCTCGTCAATGAACATCTGGGTTTCCATCCATGCATATGCGGCTTCCGAGCCAGGCTGGTTGAACAGCACCATCAGTACGACCCATTTCAGGTCGTCAAGATCCAGTTCATCCTGGTCCAGTGCCATGGCGCGGTCCAGAACCAGCTCGCGCTGGTCCGCATCGAGGATGCCGTGCTGTTCCAGATAGAGCAGGAAACCGCGGCATTCCACGTCCAGCTTGTCCAGCTCGGGACCGTGGTAGATGCGCACCGGGCCGTCCACCCGTGCCTGCGATACCGCCGGACGCTGGGCGGCCAGGGCATCGAGCCAATCGAAGGCCTTGGCGGTCTCGGCCGGGCTGAAACCTGCCTGGATCAGGCCGTTCTGCAGCGAGTCGCGGTCACGGACGAGGTCGGCATCCTCGCTGAAATAATGTTCGAACAGGTACAGCAGTACATCGAGAATGCTCTCTTTCATTGCCCCTCGGCCTGCGTCATGGACGCTGTGGAGGTTGGGAAACCAGGGTTTCGACAGTAGCGGCCGTGTTCGCACACCACGATACCCGCCAGTTCCATAGCCAGCAGCATGGAGGACAGCCGGGCGGCCGTCAATCCACTGCGCGTGATCAATGAATCCGCAGGGGTTGGGTCATGGTCCAGGACATTCCACAAGCGCTGGTAGTCCGGATCGGCGGCCAATGCCGGCGGCAGGCGTGCCCGCCGTCCCTGTTCAGTGGGGGTGGCCAGGCGCGTTTGCAAGGCAGGCAGGGTCCTGGCCAGGGCCGGCGCGATCAGGTCCAGCACCTCCTGCGGTGATTCCACCAGTGCGGCGCCGTCGCGGATCAGGCGATGGCAGCCAGCGGCGCGTGGATTGCGCACCGAGCCTGGCAGCGCGCAGACCTCGCGTCCTGCTTCGGCGGCCAGCCGGGCCGTGATCAATGCGCCCGATCGATTGGCTGCTTCTATTACGACCGTGACCAGCGCAAGACCGGCGACCAGCCGGTTGCGGGCGGGGAAATGCGCCGGTCGCGCGGGCGTTCCAGGCAGGTATTCGCTGGCCAGCGCGCCATGCGATGCAACCGATGCCTGCAGTTGGCCATGGTGCGGTGGATAGACGATGTCCGGGCCGTTGCCGATCACCGCGACGGTAAGGCCACCGGCCTGCAACGCCGCCATGTGGGCGGATGCATCCACGCCGGCCGCCAGGCCGCTGGTGACGCACAGGCCGGCCCGCGCGAAGGCGGCACTGAATTCGGTCGCCAGCGCCCTGCCACTGGGCGTGGGCGAGCGGCTGCCGACCACGGCGACCGCGGGCCGCCACAGATGCGCGGGGTCGCCCTGCACGAACAGCGCCAGCGGCGGTTCGGGAATGTCGCGAAGGCTGGGCGGAAAACGTTCGTCGTCGAGCGTCAGCAGGTGGTGATCGGGGCGGGCAAGCCAGCGCCGGGCCGCTGCCAGGGCGGCTGCATCGGGTGCGGCCAGCAGGCGCTGCTGGGCGGGTGTGCAGCCCGCCTGGCGCCAGGCGACGGGGCCGGCATGCAGCGCGGCGGCCACGCTGGTGCGGGAGCGCATCAGCGCATGACGTGGCCGCAGCGAGCTGCCGGCCAGGATCAGGGTAAGCAGGGCATCGGTTTCGGCATCCATGCCGGCAGCCTGCGCCGCTTGCGGAGACGGCGCCCTCGGGTGCCGTCGTGATGCGATGTGGGATGTTCCCGCGCCCGCGCGTCGCTTGCCGGAACGCGCAGGCAGATGCCGGGCAGTGCCCGGCCCCACCTCATTCGGTGGCGTCGGGATGGCGCGCGCTGTAGCCCAGCTGGACCGG
>JAFAFF010000320.1 GCA_023423605.1 Pseudomonadota bacterium | reverse complement strand
TCGCCGGGCCGCGCCAGCGCCGGGACGACGACGGCCGACGCCTGGGCGGAGGCGCCTGTTCACGGCGATCGGCTGCTGGCGCACGCCAGGTACGGGCAGGCGCACCCACGGGGGCGGCGGCCGCGGGCTGCTGCAGTTCCTTCAACCGTTGCGCCGGCAGCTCACGGATGCGCAACTGCACCTGCTCGGCCAGCTGCCGCCAGCCCTGCGCATCGGGCTGTCCGGCGACATCGCGCGGACAAGCTTCGGCCAGCCAGTGCTGGTAGGTGTCGACATCGGCATCCAGCAGGCGGGCCGCCGTGTCCTCGTCCAGTCCTGCGCCGATACGCAGCAGCAGCGCCAGGCGCACCAGCGGCGGCAGCGTGCCAAGATGCGCCAACCCGCCATCCCAGTGTCCGCCAGGCGTTTCACGCAGGGCCTGGCGCGCGGCCAGCAATGCCCAGAAACGCGGCGGCCACTGCGCCATCGGCAGGTCGCTGGCGACCGCCGCGAACGCACGCATCACCGCTACCAGGGCCTGCTCGGCACGCGCGGCATCGCCGGTCTGCAGTTCGGCGATCACCAGGGCACGGCGTTCCACGCCACGAAGAAAAGCAGACAGCGCACCGGCTGACGTTGAAGAAAGTGAAGCAGGCGCGGCCGTCATCGGGTACTCCAGGAATTCACGCGGAATGATAGCCGTTGGCGTCACGGCTCGCCGAGGACTTGCACGTTCGAGGCGATCGTGCTGCAGGTTGTGCACAGCATCAATGGTGACACGCCATCTGATACCTGCGGACGGAGAATCGCCGCGAATACCCGTAACTTCACATGTATGTGATTGTTTTTACTGAATAATATTGTGTGGCGTTTTTTTGACCACAGCGACCCTGCGTCTGTCGATACTGGCATCCTGCGGCTTCAGCCTGCGCTAACGCACAGGCTTATCCACAGAAAGTGTGGATAACCCGGAAAGTTCAATGGAGTCGTATATTTAGCCAGCATTCAAGCAACCGCAACTCAACAGTCACACTGCTGAATCAGCGCTTGGCGCGGCTGAACAGGCCGCTACACTGCCTGCATGCCTGCTTCCGTTCCTACCCTCCGCGTCGCGCTGCCAGTCCCGCTGCCGCAGCTTTTCGACTATCTGGCGCCCGACGGTCCCGCACCGGCCACGGTGGCCGGATGCCGGATCAACGTTCCGTTCGGCCCCCGCGAACTGATCGGCGTGGTGGTGGAAGCGGGCAGCGCCGATCCCGGTACGTCGCTACGCCAGGCTTTGGCGTGGTGCGACCAAGCACCACTGCTGCAGGGTGAACTCCGTGACAGCCTGCACTGGCTGGCGCAGTACACCCATGCGCCGCTGGGCGAGGTGTACTCCACGGCACTGCCCGGTCCGCTGCGGCACGGCGCCCCCCTGCCGGACACCCATCATTGGGGCTGGCAGCTCACCGACGAGGGACGCCAGCAGCGCAACGCACTGCGCGCGGGGAGTCGGCCGCGCCAACTGGCCGAGCTGCTGGCCGACAGCATCGTCGATGAGGACGTCATCGCCGCGCGCATGCCCGATTGGCGCGCGCCAGCCCGCAGCCTGGGCAAACGCGGTCTGGCCGAACGGGTGGCACTGAGCGTGGCACCGATGCAGGCGCATCCGCTGCCGGGCCCCACCCTCAATGCAGAGCAGGCAGCGGCCACCGAGGCCATCACGGCCGCCGCGGGGTTCACGCCCTTCCTGCTGGATGGCGTGACCGGCAGCGGAAAGACCGAGGTTTACCTGCAGGCCATCATCCACTGCCTGGCGCAGGGGCGGCAGGCGCTGGTGCTGGTTCCGGAGATCGGCCTGACCCCACAGACACTGGCGCGCTTCCGTGGCCGCCTGGGCATCACCGTGCATGCCATGCATTCGGGCCTGAACGACAACGAACGCGCCCGCGTATGGGCTGCGGCCCTGCGTGGCGAAGCACGGGTGATCGTCGGTACCCGCTCGGCGGTCTTCACGCCACTGCCGCAGGCCGGCCTGCTGATCGTCGACGAAGAACACGACAACAGCTACAAGCAGCAGGATGGAATCCGCTACCACGCGCGCGATTTCGCCCTGGTGCGCGGCAAGGCGCTGGGCATTCCGGTACTGCTGGGCAGTGCCACGCCCTCGCTGGAAACGCTGCACAACGCGCACGCCGGACGCTTCACCCACCTGCGGCTGAAACAGCGCGCCGGTGATGCGCGGCCGCCGCGCGTACGCATCCTGGATGTGCGCAAGCGCCCGCTGCGCGATGGATTGTCGCCGGAGGTGCTGGAAGGCATCGCTGCCCATCTGCGCAACGGGCAACAGGTGCTGGTGTTCAAGAACCGCCGTGGCTATGCGCCGGTGCTGCTGTGCCACGACTGCGGCTGGACCGCACCCTGCCAGCGCTGCGATGCGCCGATGACCGTGCATGGTGCAGGCCGCCGCCTGCAGTGCCATCACTGTGGTGCGCGACAGCCCACGCCGCTGGCCTGCCCGGCCTGCGGCAGCCTGGCACTGCAGCCGCAGGGCATCGGTACCGAACGCCTGGAAGAGCATCTGGCGCAGGCCTTCCCGGATGTTCCGGTGCTGCGCATCGACCGCAGTACCACCGCGCGACGCGATGCGCTGGAACAGCAGCTGGCCCGGCTGGGCGAGCAGGCCGGCATCCTGGTGGGCACGCAGATCCTCGCCAAGGGCCACGACCTGCCCAGGCTGACCCTGGTGGTGGTGGTGGGCATCGACGAAGGCTTGTTCTCATCGGATTTCCGCGCCACCGAGAAGCTGGCCCAGCAGTTGATCCAGGTGGCCGGTCGTGCCGGTCGTGCACGCGACCCGGGTGAGGTGTGGTTGCAGACCCACCATCCGGGCCATCCGCTGTTGGAAACGCTGGTCAACGGCGGTTACCACCCGTTCGCAGCGGCCGAGCTCAACCAGCGCCAGGCCGCCGGCTTCCCGCCGTTCGCACATCTGGCACTGCTGCGCGCGGAAGCGCAGCAGGTGGAGCATGCCAATGCCTTCCTGATGGCCGCACGCGGCCTGCTGGGCGAACAGCCGCGTCTGGAAGCCTTCGGGCCGATGCCCGCGCCGATGCCCCGCCGCGCCGGCTACCAGCGCACCCAACTGCTGTTGTCGAGCGCGCAGCGCCCGGTGCTGCATGCGGTGCTGGATCATGTGGTGCCACGGCTGCACGGCCTGCCCGAAGCCCGGCGCGTGCGCTGGTCGCTGGATGTCGACCCGGTGGATCTGTACTGACCGTCGACGACCAGCCCAGGCGGGTGGGACGCAGCGCCGCGTTGGTGGGTGAGGGGGCAGAGCTGCCTTGGTGGATTAGGGGCAGCGCCGCGTTGGTGGGTGAGGGGGCAGAGCTGCCTTGATGGGTGAGTGGCAGCGCTGCGTTGGTGGGTGACGACCGTTGGTCGTCACAGCTTCCCGCATGCCATCAATGTGACGACCAACGGTCGTCACCCACCAGCACTGTTTCAACGCATCCCGGTCGTCACCCACCAGCACTGTGTCAACGCATTCCGGTCGTCACCCACCAGCGCTGTTTCAACTCATCCCGGTCATTACTCCACGCTGGTATGCCGGCCGCTCGCACAACCGCGCATACCATTGCGCCAGGTGCGGCAATGCCGGTCGCTGGATCGGCATCTCGAACCACGCGTACACCAAGGCACCCAGCGGAATATCGCCCATCGCGAAGCTGTCGCCGGACAGCCACGGTCGCTGCGCCAGTTCCGCATCGGCCATGCCCAGCAGGTCACCGGCGCGTACCAGCGCTGCATTGATGCGCGCTTCGTCACGGTCCGCCGGCGCCGTGCGCATGACGCCCCATATCAGCTCGCTGTACAACGGCGCCATCCGCGAAGTGGTCCAGTCCATCCATTTCTCCGACTGCGCGCGCTGCATGGGATCTTCCGCATACAGCGAACCCAGCGCGTAGCGCGCCGAGAGATAACGCACGATCGCGTTGGATTCCCACAAGGGCAGACCCTGGTCCTGGATGACCGGCACCAGGCCATTGGGATTCATCGCCTGGTATTCCGTGGACTGCGTGCCGCCGAAACTGCCGCCCACTTCGATGGATTCATACGGCAGGCCGATTTCCTCGGCACACCAGAGCACCTTGCGGACATTGCTGGAATTGCGTCGTCCCCAGATCTTGAGCATGCGTCTTCCTGGTAAAGGCCGGGCACTTCCCGGCGATGAGGGTAACAAGGCGGGGCGCAGCCGGGCAGAGACGGGCCCTACCGGCCGGCCTTCTTCGGCAACGCGCGCACGTACGATGACTTGCCGTCCTTCTTCAGTTCGAACAGGCCGATCGCCGCAAGCAGGTCGCTGAGCTTTCCGTACCCATAATTGCGAGGATCGAACGAGGCCTGGTTGCCGATCTGGCTGCCGACCGGGCCCAGGTGCGACCAGCCGTCCTCGCCTTCGGCCGATGCCACCGCCCGGCGCAGCAGGTTCACCAGCCGGGTATCACCGCGCATCTCCGCACCGCTCTTGCGCGGCCGCGCCTCTTCCCCGGCATCGGCACTACCGCCGGCATCGCTGGCTTCCGGCTCGGCGCCGGCCACCGGCGCATGGGACTGCCCCAGCGCTTCCAGATAGGTGAACTTCGAGCACGCGTTGACGAACGGGTCCGGCGTCTTCTTCTCTCCGAATCCATAGACCTTCACGCCATCGGTAAGCAGCCGCATCACCAGCGGAGTGAAGTCCGCATCGCTGGAGACGATGGCGAATCCATCCAGGTTGCGCGCATACAACAGGTCCATGGCATCGATCACCATGGCCATGTCCGAAGCATTCTTGCCACGGCTGTAGGCGAACTGCTGGATCGGGCGGATCGCATATTCGTGCAGCACCCCCTCCCAGCCCTTCAGGCGCGGACTCTTCCAGTTGCCATAGGCGCGTCGCACGTTGGCCACGCCGTGTCGCGCCACTTCGGCCAGCACCTCCTCGATCTTCGACGCGGGCGCGTTGTCGGCGTCGATCAGCAGGGCAATGCGCTTTTCAGGCTCGGACATACCAACTCCAGGCTGACGATGGGCAGGGCTACAGTATGGTCCACCACGGCATGCGCGGATGCGACATGCGATCATCCGGTCGAACCCCCACCACAGGAGCGAAGCGATGACACGCGAGCGCGCCCCTCACCTGGTCATCGTCGGCGGCGGTTTCGCCGGCCTCTGGGCCACCCGCGCCCTGGCCAGCGAGCGCATCCGCATCACCCTGGTCGACCGCCGCAACCATCATCTCTTCCAGCCGCTGCTGTACCAGGTGGCCACCGCCGGCCTGTCCGCACCGGATATCGCCGCGCCGCTGAGGCACATCCTCGGCCGCCAGCGCAACGTGGAAGTGCGCTTGGGCGAAGTCACCGGTATCGACAAACAGGCCCGCACCGTCACCCTGGCCGACGGCAGCGCGCTGGATTACGACACCCTGCTGCTGGCCAGTGGCGCCACCCACGCCTATTTCGGCAACGACCAGTGGGCCAGGGATGCGCCCGGCCTGAAGACCCTGGATGACGCCATCGCCCTGCGGCGCAAGCTGCTGCTGGCCTTCGAGCGTGCAGAGGCCGAGCCGGATCCGGAAAGGAAGGCCGAATGGCTGAGCTTCGCCGTTGTCGGCGGCGGCCCCACCGGTGTGGAGCTGGCGGGCACCCTGGCCGAAATCGCCCGTCATACGCTGCGCAACGAGTTCCGCCACATCGATCCGGCGTCAGCCAGGGTACGCCTGGTGGAAGCCGGGCCACGCGTGCTGTCCTCTTTCCCGGAAACACTCTCGCTGAAGGCCCGCCGGCAGCTGGAAAAGCTTGGCGTGGAAGTCCTGGCCGGCACACCGGTCAGCGCCATCGACAGCCGCGGCTTCCAGTTGGGTGAAACGTTCATTGCCGCACGCACGGTGGTGTGGGCCGCAGGCGTGGCGGCTTCGCCATTGGGCCGCACGCTGGATGTGCCGCTGGACCGCGCTGGCCGCGTGCAGGTGCAGCCGGACCTGACCGTGCCGGGGCATCCGGAAATCTTCGTGGCCGGCGATCTGGCCGCGCTGGCGCAGGCCGATGGCCGCCCGGTGCCGGGCGTGGCGCCGGCGGCGAAACAGATGGGAAAGCATGTGGCCGAGACCCTCCGTGCCCGCCTGCACGGCACGCCGGAACCCGGCGCGTTCATCTACGCCGACTATGGCAATCTGGCCACCATCGGCCGCATGGCCGCCATCGTGCACCTTGGCAGGCTGCAGTTGTCCGGCGTGCTGGCCTGGTGGTTCTGGCTGGCCGCGCACGTATTCTTCCTCATCGGCTTCCGCAACCGCATGGTGGTGCTGTTGAACTGGGCGGTGGCGTACTGGAGCTACCAGCGCAGCGCGCGGATCATCTTCGGCGATGTGAAACCGCCCCGATGATGGCCCGCTGTCGGAACCGGCCCGGTGCGGACGCCGCCCGTGGCCGGTGGTCTGCACGTTGCCGCCGGGCGGCCCGCGACCGTCCGTGCCGACGCGGCCCTCAGCCGCCGCTCATCCAGGCCAGCTTGCGGGCGCGGGGCTGGCGCTTGAGCTGCCACTCCGGGCGTGATGCCTCGGCCCGCCCGGCATACTCGCGCACCGCCAGTATCCGCAGCGGCGGCCGCGCACGCGTGTAACGCGCGCCCTTGCCCGCCTGGTGGGCGGCGAACCGGGCCTGCACGTCGGTGCTGATACCGGCGTACAGGCTGCCATCGCAGCACTCGATGAGGTACAGGAACCACGGAACGGAAGGGCGGGCCATGGGCGGATTATCGCTTGTTGCAGCGCAGCGGTTACACTGCTGGCCGGATGCAGGAGAGAGGCGCCACGCAGGCGTCCGCCGAAGGCGCAGGCTCCCATGATCGCTCAGGCCGGCAGGGTACGACCCCGCCAACCATGCATCCATTTCGCCGAGCTGGAGAGAGATCGCCGGGCCGTGTGCCGGAGATCCGCCGAAGGGGCACGCGGCCACCGCCGCTGAACTCTCAGGCAAAAGGACAGCGGGAGCGGCACCGGTCATCGCCTGGCGTCGACGCGTCCGCGTTCGCGCGCCAACGGCATGGCCGGCCCCACCGCGCCTGGAGCCTGCCCATGTTGTTGTCCATCATCTATCTGATCGCCATCTCCGCCGAAGCCATGACCGGTGCGCTGGCCGCCGGTCGCCGCCGCATGGACCTGTTCGGCGTGGTCATGATCGCCTGCGTCACCGCGCTCGGTGGCGGCTCGTTGCGCGACATCATCCTCGGCCACTATCCGCTGGCCTGGGTGCAGCATCCGGAATTCCTGGGCTTCACCGTCTGTGCGGCGCTGATTGCCACCTGGGTGGCACGCTGGATGCACCATTTCCGCCGCACATTCCTGGTACTGGACGGCCTGGGGCTGATCGCCTTCACCCTGATCGGCTGCGCCATCGCGCGCGAGGGTGGGCACGCCACGCCGATCGTGCTGATCGCCGGCATGCTGACCGGGGCGTTCGGTGGCGTGCTGCGCGACATCCTCTGCAACGAGGTGCCGCTGATCTTCCAGAAGGAGCTGTACGCCATCGTCTCGCTGCTCACCGGCGCGGCCTATCTGTTGCTGCTGCGCTGGGGCGTGGCTGACAACACCGCGATCCTGTGCTGCCTTGGCGGCGGCTTCGCGCTACGCCTGCTGGCCATCCATTTCCGCTGGGAAATGCCGAAATTCGTCTACCACGACGAGGTCCACTGACCGGCATCCGCCGCGGCAACGCCTGCCGCCGGCCGTGGCCAACGCCTTCCCGGCGATGGACCTGGCCGTCGCGCAGACGCAAGGCCAGGTGCATCGCCGGTGCGGACACGGTGGCTGCCAACTCCGCCAGCCACCTTCCGAGGATGGCGCGCCCCCGCAGGCACCACCATCATCGATACACAGGCCGTCCTTCAGGCGGCTTCCACCTCGACGTCCAGCACCGCATCGACCAGCCGTGCACGGCGCGCGCGCACGGCATCGGCAAGGCGCTGCAGTACCCGTCCGGTGGTCGCCCAGTCGATGCAGCCATCGGTGATGCTCTGCCCGTGCACCAGCGGCTGGCCGGGCACCAGTTCCTGGCGTCCGCCGACAAGGTTGCTTTCGACCATCACCCCGACGATGCGTTGCTCACCACCTTCCAGCTGCACGGCGATGTCCTCGACCACGCCGGGCTGGTTATCCGGGTTCTTCAGGCTGTTGGCATGGCTGGCATCCACCATCAGGCGGGCCGGCAGCGTGGACTTCGCCAGCACCCGGCAGGCATCGTCGATGCTTGCGGCGTCGTAGTTCGGCTGCTTTCCGCCGCGCAGGATGATGTGGCAATCCGGATTGCCGGCGGTGGCCACGATGGCGCTGTCGCCCTGCTTGGTCACCGACAGGAAATGATGCGGATTGGACGCCGCACCCACTGCATCGGCGGCGATCTTGATGTTGCCGTCGGTGCCGTTCTTGAAGCCTACCGGGCACGAAAGCCCCGAGGCCAGCTCGCGGTGCACCTGGCTTTCAGTAGTGCGCGCGCCGATGGCGCCCCATGCCACCAGGTCAGCCAGGTACTGCGGCGAAATGGTGTCCAGGAACTCGCATCCGGCCGGCAGGCCGAGCTTGTTGATATCGCGCAGCAGGCCACGCGCGATGCGCAGGCCCTTGTTGATGTTGAAGCTGCCGTCCAGGTCCGGATCGTTGATCAGGCCCTTCCAGCCCACGGTGGTGCGCGGCTTTTCAAAATACACGCGCATGATGATTTCCAGCTCGCCGCCCAGCGCGTCGCGCAGTGGCCTGAGTTTCTGTGCGTATTCGATGGCCGCGGCCGGATCGTGGATGGAACACGGCCCGACCACCACCGCCAGGCGATCATCGTGTCCGTGCAGGATGGCATGCAATGCATCGCGCGAGGCGCTGACGGTATCCGATGCATCATCGTCGCAGGGCAACATCGCCAGCAGCTGCGCTGGAGGGGTCAACGGTTCAAGGCGGCGGATGCGAAGGTCGTCGGTGTGGGGGGGCATGGGGGCAGGTCTCCGGAACAGGTGGGGGCCCCAGCATGGAGGCAAGAAAAAAGCCGCCAGGGTCGCTGGCGGCTTTCGGGAATGCGTCTGAAAACTTCTTCAGGGTGAGCGCAGTCCTTCCTCCGCCAGGGGCTTCGGAAAGTAATACCAGAAGTAAAAGCTGGCGCGGGCTTCGTTCATGGCAAGCATTGTCAGCACATATCCAGACCAGTGCAACAGTTTCAATCGCAACCGCGACAACACCGCAGCAGCAGGTTCATTCCTTGCGAAACCTCATGGCAACAGCGGCGCCGTCGGCTCAGGCCTGATCGGCACCAGCAATATGGCGCCACTGGTCGGCACCACTTCCCGGAACAGCGTGTCGAAATCATACGAGTCCCCCAGGGTGATGCCATCCAGCCCCAGCCGGTTCACGCGATACGGCGTGAGATAGGACACCACCGCGTGGCCACGGGCATCGGTGCGGGTGGCCAGCTGGCCATCGATGCTGGAATCCTGGAAGCCCGGCGCATCGATGATTCCCACGGTTTCGCCCAACGGCTGGCCCAGCACGACACCATCGGACCACGCGATGATGCTTCCCTCCAGGCTGGCGTCGGCGCGGGATCGCTGCTGCCCCTGTGTATAGCCCATTCCCCAGCGGCCGGCATCGGCCTGATAGGTAAAGCGCGCACTGTTCTCGTTGGCGTCTGAATCGCCATGGATAATTTTCTGGTTCAGCGCATAGTTCAACCGGTAATCGCCCATGGCGGACCCGGATACCCGGTTGTTCCAGGCCAGGCCGCCTTCGTCGTCGCGCTCGCCACTTATGCCATAACGCAACGTGGTGCCACTGGAGGCTCCCAGGGGAACGGACAGGCTGACCTGCGCCGAGGTGAGGCCCACGGTTCCCACGCGGTCATGACGGGCCTGCAGGTCCAGATCGAAGTGCTTGCCGTACCACGTCATGCCGATCTGCGCGGACGTGCGCATGGGCGTCTTTCCTGCATAACGCTGACGGGAAAGCGTTGCATAGAGGCTGCCGGTATCACCGACGTTCTGCTTGAGCTCCATGCGCACCTGCATGCGTGGGCGGGTTTCCTGCACCCATTGGTCGGCTTCTTCTTCACCCACCAGTTCGCTCCAGAACGCGAACTGTGCGTCGCGTGCCATCAAGCTCTCCAGGCTCCGGTAATGCCCCCCGGCATAACGCCGCATGTCCAGGCTGATTCCGGTCCCGGTCGCCGCGATGGATTTTGCGTACCGCAGCCGCGACTGCTGTCCATCCGCATCAGCGATGTTGCGCTGGACATGGGACCGCACCACATCGAACGACAGGGCTCCCCACGCATCCATGTCCCAGCCCATGCCCAGTGATCTTCCCTGGTAGCCTGGCGCCGAAAGCATGCCACCATAAACGCTCAGCTTGTGCGGCAGGCCATATCCCGCGGTTGCCTGCAGGAAGGCATCACGCGGGTAGTCGTTGCCGTAAAGCGGCCGGTACTGGCCGGCGTTGATGGCGTACTTCCACACCTTGCCGTGGGTCAACAGCGGCATCGCCGTATAGGGCACCACGGACACATGCTCGGTACCATCCGCCTCACGGACGGTGACGGTGATGTCACCGGAAGAGGACGGCGGACGTACGTCGAACAGGATGAAGGGGCCCGGGGCGACGGTGGTGTGGTAGAACAGGACGCCGCGCTGGCGGATCAGGACTTCGGCGTTGCTGCTGGCGATGCCACGCACCACGGGAGTGAAGGCTTCCAGATAATCCGGCAGCAGGCTGTCTTCCGACGACAGGCTGGCACCCGTGAACGGGATGCTCTCGAACAGCAGGCTGTCGGTCTGGCCCTCGCCCAGCACTGCGCGACTGCGCCAGCGGCCGATATCCCGGGTGAGATAGGTGGCCTCGCGCGTCCAGGAGGGCTCGCGCTGGCCGTCGACCACCAGCATGTCGTCGCGGCTGTAGTTGAACGTGCTGCGCGCGCGCCATGGGCCGATGTTGATGCCCGGATTGAGCGTTGCATACACCGCGTCCTGTCGACGCCGTGTGCCATCGATGGTATCGCTCGTGCGTGAGGCATTGACCTGGTAGTCGAGCCGGAATGCGGTGATGCCATCATCATGCCGGGAGAAAGGCACATCGCCACGTGCACGGCTCAGGATGTCATTGTCTACCCGGATGGTGAGCTGGTGGCGTTGGGCGTCATAACGAGTACGCACCAACGGCTCATCATCGTCGTCGTCGTCCGTCGAGGCAGAGACGGCGTTTCCAGTGGGTTTCCCGTCGGCCAGTGCAAGCGCACGCGGCTCCGGGCGTTCCGGCGCGACACAGTGCGAATGGCTGGCATTTTCCGAATCCGGGCTGAAGGACACTGTCGATGCCACACCCCATTCCAGCCAGTGCGACACCAGCGCGCATGGCCTTCCATCGTCACGGATGCGCAGCCAGGAATATCCCTTCCAGTGACCATTGATCATCACGCCGATGCGGACCGGCGATGCCGTCATGCCGGGAAACACCATAGGCGTGTCGTCCCCGGTGCCATCGGCAGCGGCAGCCTGCACGGTGAACGGCGCAAGAATGCCCAGACCCTGCGCGAAGACAAGCAACAACATGCGCACAGCGTCACTCCGGGAAGAGCAGATACCCATACGAACAACACAGAAGAAGGGGCAAGGCCCCTTCTTCTGTCCAACCCGCCATCAGTCCTGGAATCAGCCCTTCAGCGCTGCCAGGTCGGCCTGTGCCTGGCGCAGGTCTTCCATCTTCTCGCGCAGCTTGAACTGCTTTTCGTTCAGCTTGTCCTGGGCCTTGCTGATCTTCTTCGCGTCACGCTTGGCCTGTGCTTCGCGCAGCTTCTGCTCGGCCTCGCGGACGTCCTGCTGGGTCTTGCGCACGTCTTCCTGCGCCTTGCGCACCTTGGTTTCAGCGCGCGACACCTGGCCGGCGTCGGTGCAGTTGGCCTTGGCCTGTGCCAGCGCGGTCTGCAGGCCAGCGATCTGGTGCGTGTTGCCGTACTGCTTGGCCACTTCGATCTGCGCTTCGATGGCGCTGATCTTGGCAGCGCAGCTCTGCGTGCCCGCGAAGGCATTGGAGCCAGCCAGCAGGGCGAACGGAATGACGGCCGACAGGAAAATCTTTTTCATGATGAGTATCTCTGTAAGGGGACTTGCATGCGGCAACCGGTGCCGACGGCGGTTACTTTGCCAATGCCGCACGATGGCCACCATCGAACGGATTCTAGAATCAGCCGCGGCTGTCGGCTTTCGGACTGGGATGATCATTGGCCGGATATCCGCGCAAGCATCCGTGCGGTGATTCGCTGCAACTGCTCCCTGATGATGCCGCCGTCTGCGTTCGCGCCACGCCCCGCCTGCAACTCCAGTACCAGGCAGCGCTGGTCGATGTCAGCGTCCGCGCCGCTGCAGGCAATGGCGCCACGTAACCGATGCGCGAGCGTCGCTATCCCTGGCAGATCCATCGCGGCAACCGCCTCCTGCAGCATCTGCAGGTCCTGCCTGAGCGCAGCCGCCAGATGCCCATCGTGTATATACCTGGCCGGTGCGCCGGGGTCCTCGACGCCACGGGCCACCTGGCCGGGAAACCATGTCGCCAGTACGCCGCTGAGCTGCGCCACACCCAGTGGCTTGACCAGTACGTCATCCATGCCAGCGGCCAGGCAGGCTTCACGAGCTTCCGGCAGCGCGTTGGCGGTGTAGCCGATCAGGGGTCGCCGCGACGTTGCGCACTGGGCTTCGTCGCTGCGGATTCTTTCAGCCAGCGCCATGCCGGACATGCCCGGCATGCTGCAGTCGGTCAGCACCAGGTCCACCTGGTCGGCATCGCGCAGGCAGGCGAGTGCCGCTTCACCACTGGCGGCCTGCAGAACCTCATAGCCAAGCCAGTCAAGCTGGTCGCTGACCACGCGCAGGTTGACCGGATGATCGTCCACCACCAGAACCCGCAAGGGCGCCGCAGCGAACAACAGGCCATCCGCTGACGCGTCGGGCGGGGCCATGCTTTCGCACGGCAGCACCAGCGTTGCCACCGTCCCCTCGCCCAGCGTGCTGTGCAATGCCACCGTGCCTTCCATCAGCGAAACCAGGCGGCGCACGATGCTCAGCCCAAGACCCGTGCCATACGATGCCGCTGGAGAATCCGCCTGCCGGAACGGCTCGAAGATCGTCGCCAGATCGTCCGGTGCAATGCCGGTCCCGCTGTCGCGCACGGTGATCTGCAGTTTTCCGTCGGCAACCATCGCTGACAACACGATGCGGCCATCGCAGGTGAACTTCACTGCATTGGAAAGCAGGTTGCCGAGCACCTGGCGCAGGCGCAAGGGATCCAGGCGAAGCCACTCGGGCACGTCGGCGGCAACGCTGTGCTCCAGTTCCACGCCCTTTCCATGCGCGGCATGGCGGAACAGCGTCGCGGTATCGGCGATGAGGGGACGCACCGCCACTGCCCGCGGCGCCGATTGCAGTTCCCCGGCTTCGATCTTGTGCAGGTCCAGCAGGTTCCCGACCAGGTCGAGCAGTCCCTTCGCCGAGGCCTCCGCCAACTGCAGCGCCTCGGTATCCGCCGTGCCGCCGCGGCCGCGACGGTTGGCCATTTCCAACAGGCCGATCACGGCGTTCATCGGCGTACGGATCTCGTGGCTCATCTCCGCCAGGAAGCTGGACTTCTCGATGCTGGCCCGCTCAGCCGCTTCCTTGGCGGCGCGCCACTGCGCTTCGGCCAGCCGCCGTCGGCGGATCTGGTACTGCAGCAGGCTGTTCCAGGCGAGCACCAGGGCCAGGCCTGCCAATGCCCAGGGCAACCAGCGGAACACGGAGTTGCGCAGGCTCTGCCAGGTGCTGGTGGGATAGTTGATGTTGGCCAGCCAACGCGAGGCCAGCGCGGCACGCTCTGCCGGGGACATGCCCTCCAGCGCGCGATTGAGTATGGCCAGCAGTTCCGGCGATCGACGGTCCACGCCGAAACGCGCCATTTCCGGCGTGTCGAAGGCGGTCGCGGCAATGCCCAGCTGGTCGAAGTAGCGCTCGATCGCATAGCTTGCCGACGCCATGCTCTGCAACGACGCATCAGCGCCTGCACGTGCCACCAGGTCCATCGCATCGGTCACCGTGTCCACCGGCAGCAGCCGGATGTCCGGGTGGTGTTCCCGGATCCAGTCCGTCATGCCATGACCGCGCACCAGTGCAAGGCGCTTGCCCTTCAGGCTGCGCAGTCCGTCGATGCTGCCTGCCGTGCTGGGCGCGACCAGCACCCAGACCGTCGGCGCGACATCCACGGTGAAGCCGAGGAACGCTTCGCGCGCAGGCGTTGGCATCAGCATGGCCACCATGTCCGCCCGCCCGCTGCGCACGTCGTTCTCCAATGCAGCGACCGTATTCTCCGGCACGACCTCGAAACGTATTCCGGTACGCCGCCCGATCATCTTCAGAAGATCGGCGTACACGCCGGCGAATTCACCCGCCGAATCGATGAATGTGTAGGGGGCATTGGCAGTATCGACGGCCACGCGTACCACCGGGTGGGTGGCAAGCCAGGCGCGTTCGCTGCCGGCAAGCACCAGCCGGCCCGCCGCGTCCATGTCCTGCGCCGCGCCGGCAGCCCAGTTGCGTACGATGCTGATGCGCATCCACGAACGTATGGCATCCAGGCCAGCATCAAGCACCTGCCTGGCCTGCGGCTGGTCGGCCGCGGTGAGGAACTGGAAACGGGTACTAGCCTGTTCCACGCGGGCCACCCGCAGATTGAGGAACCAGCCCTGTTCGATGGCATAGGTGGCCGATACCAGGTCACCCACGTAGTAATCCGCCCGACCGAGCGACACGGCCTCCAATGCCCTGAAGAAGGATGGCTCCCGCTGCACCGGCAGGGCCTGCGGGGCGCTCCGCAGCAAGGCCAGTGCATCGGCCTGGGTGGATTCGACCACCCCGCGGCCCTGCAGCATGCCCTCTTCGGTCAACGCCGGACCGGCGCGACGGACGATGGCCAGCGGTGCACGCAGGTACGGCACCGAAGCGTCGATGGCGATGTCATCCGCGGGTTCGGCATACGTGCTGATCGCCGTTACCTGGTGCGCACGCAAGGCGGCGAGCGCTGCTTTGCGATCAGTGAACCAGCGCGCGCGTACCGGCACGTCCAGCGCGTTGCCGAGCAAGGTCAGGTGATCGACAGCCACACCCTCCACCACGCCAGCATCCGGGCGGAACTGGATGGGCGCGAAATCCTCGCCCCACATCCCGATGACCAGCCCTCCCTGCGCTCTCAACCACGCGGCATCGGCTTCGGACAATGGGGTGGCAAACTTCGTTGGGGCGACCTGGCTGCGCAGGGCCAGCAACGGGCTGGCTGCGCAAGCCACCCCGCACCACGACAGTACAAGCATGCCCAGCAGGCTGGCGAGCGGCCACCGTCTAGACGATACCCGCTTCATACGCGTAGTGGATCAGTTCGGCATTGCTGCTGACACCCAGTTTGTCCATTGCTTTCTTCTTGTGCGTGGCGACCGTCGTCTTGGCGCGGCCAAGGTTGGCCGCGATGTCGTCCAGTGTCTGACCCTGCGCGAACAGCCGGACCACTTCCAGTTCGCGCTGGCTCAACGCCTGCAATGCAATGCCCGGCAGGTTGACCTGCTGGCTCAATGCCGCGCGCACACTGGGCGAGCGGTACGGCAGGCCAATACCGCTTTCGACGGCGCGTATGGCCAACAGCACTTCCTGGATCTCGTCGTTCTTGCTGACGATTCCGTCCACGCCCAAGGCAAGCAGGCGCGCGAAGATGGCCGGGTTATGCAGCATGGTGAAGACCACCAGGCGGCAATGGGGAAACTGGCGCTGCACGCGCTCCACCATGGCCAGGCCGTCGCCGCCATGCGTGGCCTGCGTCATCGAATAATCGGTAACCACCACGTCGCACGGCTGCGTGCGCAGGGTTTCGATCAACTGCTCACTGGTGCGTACAGTAAAAACGACCTGTAGACCGCCCTCCATCAGACAGGTCTGCAAAGCATTCATGATGACGGGATGGTCGTCGGCCAATCCGATCCGGCGCATGGCACTCTCCCAACGTCGCGCTGCAGGAAATATCCGGAGCAATCCGGGCCGGCGATTCTAGGGATGGGAACCTGTACGGCATCAGTGCCCACACGCGACGTGTCGCGTCGCTTGTCCGCGCTCCTCCCTGCCGCAGGTCGGCTCTGCCGCTTCGTGACGTTCCTGGCCTGGCAGGCGTCGAGGATGCCGGCATTCCTGCCAGTCCGGCTGTTCATTCGAGCAGGCAGGACACGACGTCGGCGAACAGCCATGACGCGCCGGTTGCACGGCCACGAAAAAACCCCGCCGTTTCCGGCGGGGTTTTCCGATGACTCATCCTTGGTGCCGACCTGGGCCGGCAACCACCAGGCAGTACAGGGGACTCAGAAGTCCATGCCGCCCATGCCACCCATGCCGCCCATGCCACCGGCGCCGCCCATGGCGGGCTCGTCCTTCTTCGGCGCCTCCGCCACCATCGCTTCGGTGGTGATCATCAGGCCGGCGATCGAAGCGGCATTCTGGAGCGCCGAACGGGTCACCTTGGTCGGATCCAGGATGCCGAACTCGACCATGTCGCCGAATTCGCCGTTGGCGGCGTTGTAACCGTAGTTGCCGGTACCTTCCTTCACCTTGTTGAGGATGACGGACGGCTCTTCGCCAGCGTTGGCGACGATCTCGCGCAGCGGGGCTTCCATGGCGCGCAGGGCGATCTGGATGCCGTGGGTCTGGTCTTCGTTGGCGCCCTTCAGGCTTTCCAGCGCGCTCAGGGCACGCACCAGGGCCACGC